>JBBREG010000256.1:0-5052 GCA_038203125.1 Chitinophagales bacterium | reverse complement strand
GGGATCCAACGATTTCGTTGCTCATCGGTGCCAAACGTGTAGATGTGATTGGTACAAAGCGAATTATGGGCCGCCAGGGAGAGTCCAATAGAGCCGCACACCTTGGATACCTCGGTGATGATCGTGATATATTCCTGGTAACCAAGGCCTGAACCCCCATATTCTTCAGGGATCAGGACGCCCAGGAACCCCTGGTCACCCAACTGGTGCATCAGGTCCATTGGGAACTGCTGGGTTTCATCCCATTCCATCACATGAGGTAGTATATGGGTCGCTGCAAACTGCCTTGCAGTTTCCTGCAGGATTTGCTGATCTACAAGTGTTTGTTTATCTGTTGACATCGATGTCGTTGGATTAGATATAAAGGAATAAAGATAAAAACCCTTGTCTAAAACGGAAGAATGGGTAGAGATACTTCGTAAACACCTAGTGGCACTACTAGTAGTGGCACTACTAGTAGTGCCACTAGGACGTAAAGTATTGGTTATCAGAGGCCCCAGATAGTTATCAACACCTTATTCCGGCACAAAAAAAATTAGTTCAAAAACGGGTTCACCTTTTATCTTCAGGCTCCTTTTTAAACATCTCTCAGCGCCTCAACTACACATGATAAAACACATTACTTTCTTACTCTGTATCGGAATGTTCATTTCGACCCGGAGTTACAGCCAAACATTTGATGGCTCTGTTGGATTCATTGCTGATAATAATACCCTCAGTGATTTCATTATAGAAATTACTGAGCTAACCCCGGCCGAGTTAACATCTGATCACGGTCTTGTGAAAGTGTGTATTAATCTTACACATACCTGGGTTTCGGATCTGGATATCCGTCTGATCGCTCCTGATGGTACGAATATCATGCTTACAGCAACGAAAGGAGATGACCTGGATAACTATGAAAACACCTGCTTTGATATGCAGGCGACACAGCATATTGTTTCTGCCGACTGGCCATACACTGGTGATTTCAGGCCTTATTCTTCCCTTGGTAATGCGAATAATGGACAAACCGGTATAGGGACATGGACATTGCGCATTTGGGATCAGTATGCGTATGCTGACACCGGGGAACTGTTGAGCTGGAGTCTGACATTTGGTGAAAATGCAACCAGCCCATTCGTGTTTGATTCTTCTTCCTTGCCAATCATTATAATTAATACCGATAATATCACCGTTCCTAACGATCCAAAAATTAACGGAACCATAACGGTGATCGATGGTGATTCTGGATTTAATCGTCTGACTGATTCTGCAATTTTTGAAAGCAACCTGGCTATTGAAACGAGAGGTTCATCGTCCCAAAATTTTCCAAAGAAAAGTTTTGGTTTTGAAACGCAGGATGAATTTGGTGAGGACCTAGAAATTGCATTGATGGGATTGCCAAAAGAAGAAGACTGGATCTTATATGCACCCTATACAGATAAAAGTATGATGCGGGATGCATTGACCTATCAATTAGGTCGTGATCTTGGAAAATATGCTCCCAGGACGGTCTTTGTAGAATTATTTCTCAATGGCGACTATCACGGTATCTATGCACTGGAGGAAAAGATCAAGCGCGATAAAAATAGGGTGAACATTACCAAGCTCGATCCGGAAGATATCAGCGGTGATGATCTGACAGGTGGGTATTTATTAAAAGTGGATCGTGATGATGGCGAGGGCACATATTTTGTTTCAAATTATGAAGGAACGTACGATGCAGAAGAAATCCGTATTGTGTATGAACATCCGGACGGAGGTGATCTCGTACCTGAGCAGGTAGATTATATTAAAAACTACTTCAACAAATTTGAGGATGCCTTATATGGGAAATCATTCGCTGATCCGGTTCATGGGTATAGGGGATACATCGATGTAAATTCTTTTGTTGATTTTTTCCTGATCAATGAACTGGGTCATAATGTGGATGGCTATCGCCTGAGTTCGTTTTTGTATAAGGACCGGAATTCAAAAGACTCACTTTTTCATATGGGTCCGTTGTGGGACTTTAATCTGGCGTATGGCAATGTCAATTATTGCGAATGTGAGCGTGTCGATGGATGGGCGTACCTGCATAGTGGTGGTTGTGGCAACACTCCTTTATGGTGGAACCGTCTTTTGGAAGATCCTGCATTTCTCAATGATGTCAAATGCCGCTGGGATGAATTGCGCCAAGGGGCTTTAAGCAGGGATTCTATTTTTAGCTATCTCGATGCACAAGTGGCAGAATTGGGTCAGGCGGATGATCGGAACTATGAAAGATGGCCAATCATTGGCGTTTATGTGTGGCCAAATAATTTTATCGGCAATAGCTATGCTCAGGAAATTGAATACCTGCAGGACTGGCTTACGGGTCGGTTAAACTGGCTGGATGATAATATTTCCGGTGACTGTATCATGGTAGGAGTGGAAGATCAATTTGCCACAGGTTATTCTATTTCTCCAAATCCGGTACGTGATTTTTTCAAAATTATTTCGGTTGAAAATGCAAATCTGGAAGGAAAGATTACGATTACAAATCTCGCGGGTAGGGTAGTGCTCACTACAAATAATTTAAATAGGGACGTTGACATCACTTCTTTTCCGGCAGGTGCGTATAATATTCTTGTTGAGCTGAAGAATGGAAATATGATGCGGGAAAAGCTGGTGAAGATGTAGTGCTTGTGCTTGGTGAAATTTTCATTAATCAATGGATCACAAGTAGCATAAATGAGCGAATTGAAAACCCACTTTATCCTTTCAATGTTTATCTCTTTTTATTGTTGACCAAACAGATCTTTATTCAAAGCTTCCAGTGCTTTCTGCTTGTAGCTCGTATCGATAAGAACTGAGATATTACTTTCACTACCACCTGAGGAGATCATGCGGATCGGAATGTCTTTCAAGGGCTCTAATACCTGTACGGCGATACCGGAATGATCTTTTTTGAAAGCACCAACAACGCAGATAATGGTTTGATTTTTATCTACTGTGATTACTCCGTATTCGGCCAGGTCAGCAACGATTTTATCCAAATGACTGTCATCATCAATGGTCAGCGATACAGCAACTTCTGCAGTGGTGATCATGTCTACTGATGTCTTGTGATGTTCGAAGATTTCGAATATTTTTCTCAGGAAACCATGCGCCATCAACATATGGGATGAACGGATATTAATCGCAGTGATATTATCCTTCGCAGCAACGGCCTTTACACCTCCACTTTCAGCAACAGCTTCACGATGGATGATAGTGCCTTCTGATTCAGGATTCAATGTGTTGAGCAGACGAATAGGCACACCGGCTTCTCGTGCAGGACGCACACATAATGGATGTAATATTTTGGCACCGAAATAAGCAAGCTCTGCAGCTTCCGCATAGCTTAATTCATCAATACGGCTGGTCTTATTTACGATGCGTGGATCATTATTATGTACACCATCAATGTCGGTCCAGATCTGGATCTCGTCCGCTTCCAACGCCGCACCTATAATCGTAGCAGAATAATCGCTTCCACCACGCTGCAGGTTATCGATACACTGGGATTCATTGACACAGATGTATCCCTGTGTGATATACAAATGATGATGGCCGGCCTTGGTGATGGCATCATTCAGTAACTCCCTGATCATATTCATTTCGGGCTCTCCATGACGTGTCCGCATAAAATCAAATGCGGATAATAACCACGCATCATGCCCTCGCTCCTGAAGCAGCAGGCTAAACAACAATGTTGAGATCAATTCACCATTCGCTACAAACCATTTTTCATCTCTTGTCGAAGAGTGAGCCATCTTTTCCTCCAGCGTTGCAAAGATTTTGTTCAGAAAATCAAATGCATTCGTTTTTAACTCGTGGTCAGTTAATAGTTCCTCCACGTACGTTGCGTACTGACGTTTTAACTTCTCCAGGATTGCAATCGTTTCTTCAGCAGGTAAGTTTGAAAGTTTAATTAATGCATCTGTTGTCCCGGAGACCGCAGACAACACCACCACTTTCTGATGTTCATCACGCGTCACGAGATCCGCTACCGCTTTCATTCGTTCAGCTGTCGCCTGCGAGGTGCCACCAAATTTGTAAATAATCATTTAGATTCTGGATTTTTGATTTGTGACTTATCAGTTTATGAGCTTATAAGTTTATTAGGTTATCTAGATTTTGGTAGGTGCGTCTTGAATTAAGCATCTATTATCTGGCATCTACTATCTGGCATCTACTTATCTGGCAACTACAATTCGTCATTCCTAACTCGTAACTCGTCATTCCTAATTTGTAACTCTTTACTCTTTACTCATACTTATCTCCCCACCAGTTCTTCATTTTCCTCGCGATCTCCTCTTCATGCTTATTGTCGCCGGTAAAATAAAAAGTAGTGCCGGATATTTCATCAGGAAGAAATTCCTGTTCTGCGAAATTACCTTCAAAAGAATGAGGATACTTATAGGCTTTCCCATAATTTAGATTCTTCATCAGTTGGGTAGGTGCATTTCGTATGTGCAATGGCACAGATAAAGGTCCCGTGTTATTCACCAGGTCCATTGCTTTATTGATGGCCATATAAGCTGAATTGGATTTAGGACTGGTCGCAAGATAGATAGCCGTTTCTGCTAAAACAATCCGAGCTTCCGGCATGCCGATAAACTGAATGGCATCCGTACAGGATTGAGCTAATAACAGGGCATTTGGATTGGCGAGGCCGATATCTTCTGCAGCAAGCACCACCATTCGTCTTGCAATAAATTTAATGTCTTCACCTCCATGGAGCATCCTCGCCAGCCAGTAGATCGCGCCGTTTGGGTCAGATCCTTTCATGGATTTGATAAAGGCCGAGATGATATCATAATGTTGCTCTCCACTTTTGTCATACAAAGCAATATTGCGCTGAATGGCATTGGTCACCACTTCATTATCAATGATCACCACTTCTTCTTCCTGAGCACTGATGAGTTCGAGTGCAGACAGCAGTTTTCTTGCGTCGCCTCCCGTCAACTGCAATAAAGCGTCATCTTCTTTGATGATAAACTCCTTTTGCTTTAACTCCACATCTTCCTTGATTGCTCGGTCGATGAGTTTCCGCATAGTCTCTGG
>JBBREG010000255.1:0-5102 GCA_038203125.1 Chitinophagales bacterium | reverse complement strand
ATCTTCAGATATTCCTTTTTCCTGAAGCATCAGCAGCAGATCCGATTGGGTTACCTGAGCACTGACAGAATGAATCGAAACTCCCAGAAAAAAGAATCCAATGAGGATGATATGACGAACAAATAAAATCATGCTTGATGTTTAACAAAAACAATTTTTATACAGCTCCCACTTCCTTTCTGAAATAATCCAACGTCGTTACCAAACCGTCTGCCCGTTTTATTTTGGGTTCCCAGTCCAGTAGATTTCGTGCCAATGTAATGTCAGGCTGTCTAACTTTGGGGTCATCCTCCGGTAATGGATGATAATCAATTTTCGCTTCTGGATTTCCTACGAGGTCAAGAATTTCCCTGGCAAGCTGAAGAATCGTTATTTCATCAGGGTTGCCAATATTCACCGGAAGTGAATAGTCACTTAACAGCAATCTATATATTCCTTCCACCAAATCATCGACATAACAAAATGAACGCGTCTGGTTGCCATCACCATACACAGTCAACCCTTCCCCTCTCAAAGCTTGTGCCATAAAGGCTGGTAATGCTCTGCCATCTTCTATCCTCATCCTGGGTCCATACGTATTAAATATTCGGACGATCCTGACTTCTACACCGTGAAATCTATGGTAAGCCATAGTAATGGCCTCCATAAACCTTTTAGCCTCATCGTAAACACCTCTTGGACCGATTGGGTTGACATTGCCCCAATAATCTTCTTTTTGAGGATGTATCAGCGGATCGCCGTATACTTCCGAAGTGGAGGCGATCAGAATCCTTGATCCTTTGGATTTTGCCAAACCCAATAAATTATGGGTGCCCAGTGAGCCCACCTTCAACGTCTGAATGGGTTTCTTAAGATAATCAATTGGACTGGCCGGTGATGCGAAATGCAGGATATAGTCCAGATCCCCGGGAATGTGAACAAACCGGGTGACATCGTGGTGGTAAAAGTCAAAATTAGGGTCAGGAAACAGGTGCTCGATATTTTTCAAAGCACCGGTAAGGAGGTTGTCCATCCCTGTTACCTGGTAACCCTCCTGTAAAAACCGATCACACAGGTGCGATCCGATAAAACCGGCCGCGCCGGTGATTAATACCCTTTTCAATACCTTTATTACTGATTATACTAATTAATGAGTCCCGCAAAGATACTAGAATTCACCCTTTGGAAACTTAGCCTCCTCCTGTTGGTGTGCTGCAGCACTGACCTTGTTACCGCCCAGGAGTCATCCAGTCGCACATTGTTGGAGTTTAAGTATGGCTATCATCTGCCTCTCGCCGATATGCAGGACCGATTTGGATCCAATAATACCATAGGCATTAGTATGAGTCGAGTCAACCTTAAGAGCACCTTGTTTGCCGGCGTGGAAGGTTCGTTCTTCTTTGGCAGCACGGTTAAAGAAGATGTCCTGATGAATATCAGGGCATTTGATGGCAGTATCCTTGGTAAAAATGGAGCCCCAGGTGATGTAAATCTCAAGGAAAGAGGTTTTTATACCGGGCTGTTTGTTGGAAAAGTGATAAAGCTTACCACGGCGGAAAAAGACCTGACAGGAATCCGGTTACAGGCTGGTGGAGGTTTATTACAACACAAGATCAGAGTGCAGGACAACTCAAGGAATGTAATTGCCATTCAAAAAGATAAACTCTCAGGATATGATCGGCTGACGAATGGGCCCGGTGTGCATCTTGCTGCAGGATTCCAATACCAAAATCCGAAATACAATTTCCAGTTTAGCCTGATGGGGGATTTATATGGAGCGCGTACCGCTTCAAGAAGGGATTTTGACAATGTGACCGGAGGATATCTGGATTCAAAAAGAACGGACATCCTCACAGGCGTTACATTATCGTATGTAGTGTCTTTAAGCAGATCGACCAGCGTTGAAAATATCTATTACTAACCGACCATGTGGATAGTGTACTATGCCAGTATCTACCTGTTCGTTTTCGCAATCCGGCTATCATCCTTGTGGAATGAAAAATCCAGATTATGGCTTTCAGGGCGGCGCAACTGGAAAAAAGATATAAGCCTCATTTCTTCCGGAGATGCTCCGAGGATTTGGTTTCACGTATCCAGCCTGGGTGAATTTGAACAGGCCCGTCCGGTAATTGAAAACCTGAAGAAGCTGCAACCTCAAACATCAATCATACTTACGTTTTTTTCACCCAGCGGGTATACGATCCGAAAGGATTATGAATACGCTGATGTTCAGTACCTGCCCTCAGATCTGCCTGGTAACGCCACGTTTTGGATAGATCATATGCGACCTGATCTGGCTGTATTTGTCAAATATGATTTGTGGCCAGGCTTTCTTAAGGCCCTGGATAAAAAAAACATCCCGGCAATATTAATCTCAGCTCACTGGCAACCAGGGAAATTATTTGAATCCTGGTCTGTACCCCTGACAAAATTCTATTTGAAAAAATTTCAAAAAATATTCCTTCAGCGATCTGAGAATGTATCCTATTTTATTCAGCAGGGATTTGAAAATATGGCAGTCGCAGGCGACACCAGAATTGATCGTTCCCTTTCCCTCCCCCATGAAGCCGACACTAAAATTCCAATAGCATTAAGATCATTACCAATGTTTGATCTGGTAGCCGGAAGCACCTGGCCGGAAGATGAAGATGTAATCTGTGACGTTGTAAATACATCTGAATTACGTGTCATCATTGCACCTCACAATATTGCTCCATCAAGAATATCAGATCTGTTTTCTAAACTCACAGTTCCTTCCTGTAAACTTTCGGAGTTTACAAAAGAAGATGAAAATGTTCAGGTTTTGATAGTTGATTCTATAGGTATTCTGGCGTACCTCTACAAACTGGGTAAGGTTGCTTATGTGGGTGGTGGTTTTGGAGGGGGCATCCATAATATCCTGGAGCCAATGGCTTTTGGAAAACCTGTTCTATTCGGTTCCCGGCATGAAAAGTTTCCCGAAGCAGTTGATCTAGTCAGGATGGGAAGCGGAATAATTATAAAGGATACGGAGAATCTGAGGCATGTTCTTAAGCAATTGTCGGATACCACCTTACCTGAAAGGTTGGGATTAGCTTCCAGACAATATCTGGAGGAACATGCTGGCGCCAGTGAGCTGGTTACAAATTATATTCTGGATTCAATACCTTTCCCGCAGGAACTATGATTGAAAGAGAAGAAATTGAAAAAATTCTGGCCATTGCGGGTAGTGTCAAAGCAGTGGTAGTTGGTGATACGATGCTTGACCGATATATATATGGCACAGTGGACCGGATCTCTCCGGAGGCACCTGTGCCGATCGTACGTCATCGTCATACTGAAACCAAAGCCGGCGGAGCTGCAAATGTTGCCCTTAACCTGGCAGCATGGGGATGTCATACTACACTTATCGGATTGGCAGGAGTCGATCAGCATCAACACACTCTGAAAGGGATATTACAGGATCAGGGTATCCATCATTTTCTGGTCGAAAGTCCGGACCGGCCAACTACGGTAAAGACCCGGGTGGTTGCATCCGCTCATCATCTGCTCAGGATAGATGATGAATCTTCGGATTATCTCACAGGTTTTCCAGAACAAAGTGCGCTGGATGCGGTTGAAGAGAGGTTATCAAAGGAAACAATTGATTTATTGATCCTGCAGGATTATAATAAAGGCTTTTTAACCCAGGCGATGATCAGCTTGCTGATTGAGATTGGAAAAGCTAAAAATGCCTTTATCGCTATTGACCCAAAGGAGAAGAATTTTTTCAGCTACAGCAAGGTCGATCTACTGAAACCCAACCTTCGGGAAGCAGGACTGGCAGCTAATAGAGGGCTAAAAGCGTCTGATCTCTCGGAATTGGCGAAAAGCTGGAGGAGTGAACAACATATAGAGACAGTAGCAATAACTCTGGGGGGTGATGGTGTTTTTCTGCAAAATGCATCTGGTGAGTCACATGTGCAACCTGAGAGAGCAATTGATGTGGTGGATGTATGCGGAGCTGGCGATGCGGTGGTCTGTAGTCTGGCAATTTCACTGATGCAGGGACTGAATCTGCAAAAATCCGGGTCACTTGCTAACCTGACAGGTGCTTATGTCTGTTCACATTCCGGAGTGGTATCGGTTGATCCTGTTGCGATTATGAACTGGTTAAAAGCCGAAATGTCATCCTGATTGCATAAATGTACTCCTGATGATTTCAAATGACAAATTTTCCTATTTTTGACCTCTATCCCCATCAAGCATTCGGATTCCCTACTAAAGAATAAAAGCAATTTATTATAACTAAATTCTGATAATGATGAAAGTAACTTTACGCATTTCAAGTCTACTCCTGTTTGTAATGGTCTGGAGCACGGCTATGTGGGCTCAGCCTGCAAATGATAATTGTTCAGGTGCTTTTCCTGTCGTTTTTTCCGGCAGTGAAGCAACTGTGGTAGTAACACAAGGAGATACTCGGGGAGCTACGGCTTCTACCGTACCTAATAATGTATGCTCCACTACCTTTTATACAGATGATGTTTTCTTTTCATTTACTACACCTGATGTAGTTGATGAAGCAGGAATTGTCATCAGGGCATTTTTTGATAATGCTCAGAATACCAATGATGTATCAGCGGTAGGTATGGCATTGTACGAAAGCTGTGATGCAGGAGCAATTGCTACGCATTGCTTTTCTTCGACTGTTCCGGAAGATGATCGTTTTAATGTTTCTGGTCTTTGCATCCTGACTGGCCACACGTATTATCTGCGTGTATGGTCTACAGGAGGTGATGCTACTACTGAAGGCACACTGCGCGTGGGTGTATATCCAAACGGTGATGTTGAGTCTTCTTTATGGTGGGAAACATTCGGTGGTGGCCTAGAAGCTAATGGCTGGACTACCTCCGGAACTTGTGCTGTAGCTGACTCTAACGTGAATGCAGGTTTCAAATATTTGCCACAAGGTTTTATTGACGACGGTGCATATGCAGCAGTCGGATATAAAATCTCAGGTGCTACGTATTGCGACGGCGCTGTTGGTGTTGATAGCGATTTCAACGACAATGGTGGTGTAGCAGGAAACTTTGGTGCAGGTCCATGTCCTACTCCGGGTGAAAAATTCCTGGTATCTCCTGCTATTTATAGCGGCGGTTGGGATG
>JBBREG010000254.1:0-5103 GCA_038203125.1 Chitinophagales bacterium | reverse complement strand
TTACGGTGAAGAGACTGAGTACCTTGCTTTCACCTACAGTATCCATTTTCTTTTCTTCTACTTCAAGGATGGGATCTTCAGTCAGTTCTTCAGGGTCACTATCCCCCTTAGCTAATTGGTGAAAAAAGGCCCGAGGTTTTTTTCTGTACTCATTAATTTGAAGTGGGCTTAAGTGTTTTATGATATGCCTTTCCAGCATGGCATCATATAGGTCGTTCACACGGTGGCTGATTTCGTATACTGAGGCAATTCGCCGCACGAAAACAAGCTTTTTTGCGACAATTTGTTCGGTCTCATGTTCGGGAATCAAAGATTCCATGATCTTCCTGTATTTGGGATGCTCAGGCCGCTCTTTATACGCCTTGAAATAGAGATTCGATAAGTCGACAATGACTTTAGAATCATCGCGTTGATGAAAGTCAGTACCCTCTACCTGTTTCTTTTGCTGACGAGTTGGGGGCTTGAATTCTCGAGGTAAAAATTCAAAGCCCTCCAAATAGCCAAACAACACACGGTATGGATTATCGACCCTGGATTTAGATCGATTCCTGTCTTCTGATTTTGTTTTTACCAGTGCTTTATGATATGCAGCAAAAAACAAACGTTCACTAAGATGTTCCATATGAACCGGTGAAGCAATTTCCTCTCGATAATCATGTTTCGTCTTATTCGCCAATCGACGAAAACGCCTGACACAAATTTCACGAAGTATATCAGCCGGCTCTTTGAGTCTGTATTCAGGTTGAAACAACCCTGTTATGCTACGTATATCATCTTTAGAGGAATGGTTGGGGGTCGCTGTTAAGAGAAGTACTTTTTTAGCTAGTGGTGCGAATGTACTATATGGTTTAAACGATCGAATGTTCCTGCCGGCAAAAAAAGCATGTGCAGCCATGCTGCGATTACTATCTCCATCAGCTCTGCGGAGGTAATGAGCCTCATCAAAGATGATGAGATCAAATGGAGGTTCTCCATTGCTCGATATCAACTTATGTATCCTTTCATTGCAAGCTGTTCCAAATTCATACATCCAATACATAATTTCTTCCTCGGTCGCAGTTTTTTCATCTGGCCTTGATAAATGCCCCAAACCCAGATCCTGTAAGGCTTCACGAGTAAGCCGTGGAGACATGAAACCACTCAACGAACTTGTTTTGCAAACAAAAAATGAAGGCCATTTTTTATTGACCATTTCTAATAGTTGAAGATGGTTTTCACAATACATAGCCTTTCGCAGTGGCATCCCATTAATCGCTGATTTGACCAGATTATCTGCATGTCGGTAATGGTATCGGATAAAATTATTGTACTCCCGAATCCATTTCTGGGCAACATTTTCATTAGGTGCATATAGCAAAACCTTAGCATCGCCTTTTTGCTGCCACAATGTGGCCATAACCGACAGTGCCTGGATGGTCTTACCCATACCTACTTCATCGGCGAGGAGTGCGATCTTTTTATCAAGTAGCATATTCCACAACTTAGCTGCACCCTCTGCCTGTATTTGTGAAATGGTATTCCCGCTATCCTTCTTGTATACCCAATCCGTGTCACTAAAGTCCAGATTTATGGATGTTGACAACGATTGCGGTGTGATTTTTTGTAAACGATCCTCAGGATTCATATCCAAAATTTGATTTCAGCAGTTGTAAAAATTTATGATCCTGTGATGTGGGGCTGGATGCTTTAAATAAAAATGTGATTTCCAACTCTGAAATGTTTTCCGGACATAGCGCATTAAAAGACTGGATGCATCGATTGATTTCCATGCCCAGGAAATAATAGAATATCTGTTTGTCAGCATCCGGATCAGATCTAAGTGTCTCAGTCGTGTCTCGAAATAATTCTGATATACGTGTCAGTGAACCGGGCAAACGAAAACCAATTAGATCCAGTCTATAATGATCATGTTGATTCTCCCACATAGCTTCATACAGACGCTGAAAAGCAACAAACATCATATAGTATGATTCATGCCCTCGATAATTGAGTGACAATACATTGTCTTCCGGAGCAAATCCCTCCTCCTCATCGAGCTTATACTGGCACATCTTTCTGTGTGTCTCACCGGTCGGATCAGCAATTAATGAGTCAAATACATCGAAGAAATTAGTGTAGCTATAAGCCTGCCTCTTGCGCTTCCCTGTTTCCAACAGAAAACCAGCAAATACTACATTACCTTGCTGATCCTGGATTGCAAAGTATTTGCTCTTAAGCACACGCGTATAGTGATCCACAAATGACTTACCCTCCACTAAGGCAAGCAAAAAAGTCTCAGCAGGTCTATCGGGCAAAATGACTGTCAATCCGGTTGGATCATTGCAAATTACTGAATACGTAAAGTTTTCCCAGTTGGCGATGATCTTACATTCTATTGTGAATGGACTTAAAACATCTTCCCATTCTTTTTCGAGATCACTTTCTTCTGTACCACTGATGTGTTGTGTATTAAGTTCATTCAGCGTACTCAATAAGGTCTGCGATGCTCGAGACTGAATTTTCATTACAAAACCTCCCTCAATATTCTGATCCTTTCGTTGGGTATTCATTCCTGTAGCACGGAAGGAACAATTCCAGGATCCGACAGCTAATTGATCTGGCGTCAGCCACACCTTGGCATGAGCCAGACGGTGAACATTCGTCTCACGCTCACCAGATTCCTTGCTCGACTTCAGCACAATCAGTGGGTTATTTCTGATTTGATCTAATTCTTCAGGAATAATTCGAACCTTGCCCGATTCCAGTATATCTGGAGCAATAGTAAGAGGCGAAAATCCCTTTTCTGTAAGTTGTTGAAGTAATGTGGAAGAACGCTTAGAGAAGTAGGGTGACCAGATGGTAAGCGCTCCCTTATGTAATCGTTCAAAGAGAGTTAACTCTTTTGAGAAACTGTGGAAAAATGACCATTCTGTTTTTAATTCTTCGAACTGAGAAGACCATTTTCTAAGAAAATTATTCTTTTCGCCCGGAACACCACCGATATTTATTAATCGTTGAAAAAATGCAACTATCTCGTTTGCATTTGTACTACTGCAAATCTGACGTGCTACAATTCCTTCTTTATTTGTACTCCACGCTGCAATGGTCAGATTGGCAGATCCGGAAATAAGATAAGCGCCACCTTTCCCTGAAAGAAAAATAACTTTCGGATGAAATACAATTTCCCGTGATGGGGAATCATAGAACACACGCGGATCTACAGAAATCATATCCACAATTGTGCGCTTCCCTTTTCGACGATCCATAGCCCGGTAATCATACCATATGCGGATGTCAATATTTTGCAGCTCGAGGTTCAGTGCTTCATAATCTTCTGCTGTATTCAACTCACCTGGTTCCTTTCCGGCAATGGTGGAAAGAAG
The DNA here is from genome assembly GCA_038203125.1 of Chitinophagales bacterium. Taxonomy (GTDB): domain Bacteria; phylum Bacteroidota; class Bacteroidia; order Chitinophagales; family Saprospiraceae; genus Opimibacter. Next base: position 1,741 of record JBBREG010000254.1, on the reverse strand, counting down.
GAAGCGCTCTGTCAGGTCGATGTCCAGATTAAATGTAGTGAACCATGCAATTTCGACTGGTTTGATCTTATCAATAATTGACTTATAAAGTTGGAACAATTTCATGCGCTCATGCCTTTATGCAGTGCGATGACAGTCGGTAGGTAATATGAATTGACCCAGTCATAGCTATCCTGTGATTGCTTTGCTTTTTCGCTATAGGAAAAAGTTCTGTGTTGCGTGAGGTTACCGTGATTTCCAACGCTTATCCATGAAATATTGCCACGCCGTTTCATGATCAGGTCGTGATATTCGATAAGTTGCCTGATAAAATTTTGTGGATCAAAAGGATTTAGACACGATTCGAACATCGTCATCAGGCGGCGAAGACGGACAATAGCTTCACCGGACAGAAACTCGTCACGCAGGTAAGGATAAATAGCCACTACATCCACCTCAGGGCTATCAAATTGAAATTTGATGTAATCTTCCAATGAAATCTTGTCTCCTGCCTGACCTCTTGTAAGTAATCGCTCCATGATCTTTTGGATCATAGAAATGAAAGGCTCAATAGTATTAATGGCCTTAAACAGGGCATCATCATGCTCTGTGGCTAATACATGAAAAACATCTTCTTGCTGCACCACCCTTGCAGCTGAGATATACTTATAAATTTTACCCGCTGGAGATTGAATATTGGACAGGCCTAATTGATCTTTCCAGAAATTCGAAAAAGCAGGGGCGTTTATAATGGATTCTTGTAGCGCATCTTGATAAAGTTGCGCGAGAGCCGGAGTTACAAGATTCGAAACCTTAACGCGAATGTGTTTACTTCCACTCACTTTGGCAGACAGGACTTGATTGCCGATGAGAAGAGTCAACGCATTTTTAAGTTTGGCCAAGGGCCCTCGAACAAAGAGGCCGTCTATGTCATTCCACAGCTTTGTATCATTATAATAATCAGATTTTTGAAACAGGTTCATCTGCTGAAACGGCCCTTTATGCCTGCCATGGACACCGAGCTGATGCTGACGGACCAGGATGCCTTCATTGCGATTCACCGGGATACTTTTGCAAATCTCATGTACTGATTGATTAGCGAAAAGTGCATTCAGTTTGGAAACACCAGGTATCATTAGATCCTCAGAAACGCTAATGGGTGTTGTTTTTTGTAAAATGATATGGGACATAAGGCATTCCAGAAAGATAGCCAACCCCTCATGCAGATCGCTGGTATTATCATACGGTGGTTTGCCAACCAGGTTAAAAAAGCGCTCTTCGTTTTCTTTGCAGGCTTGCCGGATGACAGAATGATGAAAAAGGTTTAATGTGTATGATCGGATATTCGTACTAATACTGTTGAGTCGATTGTGAAAGATGCGATTGCCAAGCGAAGTCCAGATAATAAGAAGGCCTAAAGGATCGATCGATCCATCACCTGTAATGGATTCATCAAAATCTGTGAAAATGTCTGTAGGTGCGTTTTCAAGGGATAAAGACATATTTTTAATAATGCGCTTGACTTTAATTTATAAATCTACATAACATTTATATGAAATAAACATATCAATCCCTATACGTATCGACACATCTCATCCTTTCACAAAAACTGAGTCTTGCTTGGAAGGTGTAGGAGATGAAGGAGGTGAGTATTGAATTAGAGGAGGTGGTGTTTCGATACAACTATGCTTAAGTAAATGCCAGACGGGTCAAACATTTTTTATTGAAACTTCAATGTACGGAAATAATCCGTAAATTAGCA
>JBBREG010000253.1:0-5185 GCA_038203125.1 Chitinophagales bacterium | reverse complement strand
ACGATTAATGTGACAGTGACCAATAGTAATTTCTGCACATCAACATGCAGTTTTGTGGTCAATGTGTTGACTCCGGGTGTATCAACTTTAGAGTGGATCCCTAACATTCCTGCAATGGATACTTGCGGTGAAGCTTCAAATTGCTGCGTCGTAGACAGTATTTGTTTTGGGCTCAGGTACACACCAGGTGTAACTGGTAATCTTACAACTTACACGACTGGCTTTTTATCTAATTGCCTGGATGGAACTTCTCCAATCGGAACAGGAACAAACAATGAATCCTGTATAATGAATGATAACAGTTTTGAGACCAATTGTTTGTCCGGCTCAGTGCTGTTCAATAGTTCTGGAAACAATGGCCTGGTACCAATACAGCAGTCAATGCCACTGATTATACACAAAGTGTGTATCAATATATCAACAGTTCAGACAATCACAATAGCAGAGGAAACGATAACCAATTTGACAACGAGTGTTGATCAGCCAGGTGGTGGCCAAGTAAATGAATTTCCTGCCTACATAATTCCGGCTTATAGTTTTACAAGGCCCGCACCGGTAGTACCTGCTCCTGGAAGTATGACAGTTGCATGTCTATCACAAGCAATTCCTCCTGCAACTCAGGTGATCATGGATTTTTGTGGTAATGCAATACCTGCAGTTTTATCTGGTCCACCGGTTGATGTATTTGATATGTTTGGTTGTGAAGGCACACGAACATATAATTATTCATATACGGATAGTTCAATGGATTCTCAGCCATGGTCATTTACGTATACAATCGAACGTCTTGACTTTACGATTCCCTATTCTCCGGGTGGCATGACTGTGCAGTGTCCTGCACAAACCAATACAGTACCTCCGGCTCCAGGAATTGTGACTGATCATTGTGGGAATGTTTTAACACCAGTGATCACGAATACAGGATTGAACAACTGTGAAGAGCCCAGGACATATACATTCACGTACACGGATTGTGAAATGAATTCACATGTTTGGTTATACGTATATACTGTGGAATATGAAGCGATACCTATGCCCACACCTATTTCCGTACCAGTGAATTGTCCAATACAGATTATAACACCTACACCACCTGCAGTTGTTGATAATTGTGGTATCACCCTCACCCCTACGCCAGGAAGTCCGGTAATTAATGATCAAATTGTATCCGGATGCATAGGCACCCGTTCATACACTTGGAATTATATGGATTGTGCCGGAAATCCTGGCCAATTCGTTTATACGTATACACTTGATCGATTACCATTTCTGGGCCCCACCCCTGTAGATGTTACTGTTTCATGTCCTGATCAAACAACCGCTCCAACACCTCCACCAGTGACGGATAATTGTATGCAACCGTTGACACCAGTTCTCATCTCTGACACTGGCCTTCCTCTTTGTGAAGGAACACGAGCATACACTTATAAATACATGGATTGTGAAGGCAATTTTCAGAACTGGGTGTATACGTACCACTTAGACAGACCATCCTTTGCAGTCCCCATGAATGGTGGCAGCATAGTTACATGTCCCCTTGCTACTGATACAGAGCCTACACCCCCAATGGTAACTGATGCTTGTGGGCAGAATGTCCCTGCTGTACTCATCAATACAAGTTCCCAAGTGACATGCCAGGGCGTAGACACATACAGGACCTACACATACACCTACACAGACTGTGCGATGAATACCCAAACCTGGGTGTATACGTATACTGTAAGATGTTTCCCGCTGACATTAAAGGTTCTACTGGAAGGATCTTACGCAGGGGGCAGCATGATGAATTCGTATCTCAATACCAACCATGTATTACCTGGACAGGATAAAACATTATCTCCGTCTCTGTCAATTTCCCTTGGAGCTCCTTACACACCATTTGGTCAGCCGTATGCTCCCGCACCCTGGTTGTATACTGGAATGTCGAATAATAATCAAGGCATGCAATACGGTGATATGACATCTCCCGGAGCGCCGCCAGTTGTTATACCTTATACTTCAACTGTAGTAGACTGGGTCTTGGTGACTGTCAGGAAAGATGGCATCACACCGGGTGATCATCTCTGGACATGCGCAGGATGGGTTCATACCGATGGCACTGTTACATTCCCTGATCCATGTCCCGGACTGAGTTATGTTCCATCATCTACCTACTATGTACTAGTGCAACACAGAAACCACTTAGGTGTATTGTCACCGTTGCCTGCAACGATGTCTTGTGGTAACATGATCATCAACTGGGATTTCACGACAAGCAATTCACATCAACCCCTTTTCCGCTATGGACAGAAACAAGTGGCCTCCGGTATCTGGGCCATGCATTCTTCCAATGGTGATCAGTTGACATCAATAGCTGCCATTAGTTCGCCCGATCGTAATGTCTGGAGGAATCTTCAGAATGCGCTTGGATATTCGCTGGGCGATTACGACATGAATGCATTTACGGATGGTATTGATGAGAATGCGTGGAAGAATAATCAGAACAGGACGTCCGGAATCTTATTTTATTAATCCTTAAAAAACATACATACAATGAATACGAAATATTATCTCAGTCTCCTGGTAGCGGTCATGATCACTACCTTCTCACAGGCCCAGACCATGCGATGGATTCCTGCACCAGCGGGTTCAGAATATAGCTCTTGCCCAAATGGACAAGGCAAACAAAAAGCCATCAGCTATGTACTGGAATACACACCCAATGTTTCAGGTGTATTGACCAGTTACACAACCGGATTCCTGGTGTCGTGCACATCCATCGGATCAGCTGTTGTAAAAAATCAATCACGCGTCATGACTTCAAAAAATCATGAAACCAGTGGTTGTAATACTACAGGAGCTGTCCTGATGAATTGCTCGGGGAATTCCGGAACCATCACGAATAACAAAGTTGAAAAAGGAGTTCCGGTATTGCTCCATCAGATCTGCATCTCTGTACCTGAAGGTGAATCCATCACACTGAGGGAAGAAACAGTAACGGATCTGACCACCAGTATTGATCTTGCTAATGGAACACCTGTAACAGAGTTTCCGGAATTTACCGATGCTACCATCGGTAAGATTCGGTACGATGATGGGGTGACATTAATCCTGCTTGACTTCCAGGCCATTCCCGCGGGTGACCTCGTATCACAATTAGACTGGTCTGCAGAAAGTACTGCAGAGCCATTCTTTGTGGTAGAACGCTCCCTGGATGGAATCAATTTTTTCCCTATTGGAGAAGTAATTAATGGAGAAAAAACAAATCGTTTTGATGTCTTTCAATTCATGGATCAGGATGCGCAATATGGCACCAACTATTATCGCATCCGCCAGAAAGATGAAAAAGGATTTGAGCTTTTTTCCCAGATACGAAAGATCAACTTCGAAATCCATCCATTCAGTGTCATCGCCTCCCCCAATCCTGCCAATGAGCAATTGTCTATTGCTATCCACCAGGCTAAGGAAGGTGGCACCATATCACTTATTGATGGAATGGGAAGAGAACGTGTAAACTCAGAGTTTGAAAAAAATCAGCGGAAGCTAAAAGTAGCACTCGACCGACTGGAGCCAGGAACATATTCTCTCATTGTCAAATCCGGAGAGAACACGCATACAGAGAAAATTATTATCGTACACTAAGTACGAAATCGAGGGATCGATACCGGTGGGGCTCATGTCTCACCGGTTTTTTTATTTACATGAAATTGAGAAAAACTTCAGAAGATGAAGTTTACATCATATCAATTGCCTTCACAAAGGAAGTCAACAGAAAGGGGAGGGTCAGCCAAAACCATTCCGGAGAGAAATATAGCAGAGCTATACAAGCAATAGTAGATACAAAAAAGACCATCCAGTAGGTCTTTCGGCTGATTTTTCGCTCTTTTACTTCTGGCTGCGGTTCGGTTTGCACTTGGGTCTCCATGGCTACGATTTAGTGCGCAAACATATGGAAATTAAGCTAAAGATGAAGCGCAGGGAGAAGAATATCGAATACCGAACAAGGCGTGTTGAATTTTGATTTTTGTAGCTAACCTGACAAGTAAAAGCCAGGTAATCCTAAGCATCAGCCTTCGCCTTCGCCTTATCCTTCGCCTTATCCTTTATTCTTATTCTTTATCCTTATTCTTTATCCTGATCCTCATCATCCAGGATGGCGTCATCCGCGATATCATCCTTTGGCAAGGGAGGGAGGGGTGTCAAACCTTCATCTTCTGGCTCCTCATTATCCCTTTTAACCACGACGGGCTTGCCCATGGAGTAGTCCCCATCAGCATACCGATCAGCACGCTCGAAGAAATCATCCTTCCCTTTCAGGGTAGATTCGTGTTCTTTCAGTTTTTCATTGATGGGTTTGTCGGCCCAACCGTCGTTATTGGGATCGATCTTCTGACGTTCTTCTTCTATTGTCTTGTCGAGTGCTTTTGCTTTTTCCAGCATGGAATCGACGCCTTCGTTAAATTTTTCGTTGACTTTACCGGCTACATTTTTGGTCTTGTCCCAAAGATCTTCGCTTACATCCTCTGCTTTCTCCCAGACTTTGTCGCTTGTCCTGACCGCTTTATCAATGATCTCCCCACCTTCTTCCTTCACTTTATCCCAGGTTTTGGCGGTTTTTTCGCCTAATTTTTCCCCTGCTTTGAAAGCATCCGATTCCATATTCTCCTTTTTCGGAGCTGGAGGAGGAGGTGTTTGGGTCCAATCGTCCTTTTTATCAAAAAGATCCTGAGTTTTTTCTTTAACATCCTGAAAGCCTTCTTTAGCTTTGATCACGATTTTTTCACCCAGATCTTCGGCATATTCTTTGCCTTTATGCCAGGTATCGGATGCTTTGTCAGCGAAGTCTTCGCCAAATTCGCGGCTTTTTTCGGCGACTTTATCAGCAGCAGACTCAGCTACAGCCTTTTTCACCCAGAGGAGTTTTTTGATTTCAGAAAGGAATCCCATATGGAAAATATTTAGGCTTGAAGATAAAAGAATTGAGGCACTGTTCAAAACCCGGACATTTCCGGATTAGTTATACTATAACATAAAAAGTTAAATATATTTTAAATGGATACCCGTGTACGATAGGGATGCGGCTAAGTCTGTTTCTATACCATTACCTTTACTGACCTTGCCATATTTGACAGCGATTATGATGATTCGTGTTTTTTATATGCTCACCTTTACGTTTGCCCTTCAACTGGCCACGACCACTGTCGCG
>JBBREG010000252.1:0-5207 GCA_038203125.1 Chitinophagales bacterium | reverse complement strand
ATAATATAGAGTCCATATTTGAAGTGGCTTTCAGTTTTGTCGGAACCCCTAATGAATTTTATAATATTGATTCAGACAATAGAAATACCTCTGAAGGTACTTTGAAGGCCAAAGGTGCTGGTATGCGCAGAGATATTGGTAGAAGATGGTGGAATGAGCGGGCAACGCAGAGAATCTACGATGAATATGAAAGAGATGCAGCTGGTAATGTGATTGATCCTCGTTGTTTTATGACGCTTTGGTGTCCCAATGGAGCCAAGTTCTATGATGCTAATTTGGAGGGAGCTGCTTCTGATTCATTGGATTTTGTCGAACAAGGATGGCTTGCAGGCGAATTTGGATGGAGAAAGTATGAATATGATTACGACCAATGGGATGTTGGGACAAAAGGTGAAAACCTTGTGTCTGATATAAATTTTAGAGTATTAAGATTTGGAGACGTATTACTGATGCATGCAGAGGCTATTGCTAATGGAGCCGCAGGCATAGGTACAGCAGAATTACATCTCAACACATTGAGGGCTCGTGCAAATAACCGCTTGACCAGGGAGCAACCACATTTATTCTACGCTAATCGTCAGGGGAACTTACCTACTGTCGAAGCCCTTATGAGCGCAAAGGGGTGGAACATAACAGAGGCTTTACGCCATGAAAGAATGGTGGAAACGGCTGGAGAACAATGGCGGTGGTACGATTTAAAAAGATGGGGGATATTGGCTCAGACCATAGAAAATCAAAATTTCAATATAGCTACTGATGATATTTATCCGATTCCGCAGCAGGAGTTAGATACTAACCCTAACATGAAGCCCAATAGAGCAAATTAAATCAAATAAATATAAATCTCAAAAAAAAATAGACTATGAAAAAAATTAAATACTTATTAGGATTAGTGGCCGTATGGGCTGCAACTGCTGTAGCTGTGGCTCAACCGGCCGCCCCCACAAGCTTAAGCCAGCTGACTAATGTTGAGGGATTTTCATTAGGTGATACCTATGCAACCTTTAGTTTTACAGGAACAGATAATAAAGCACTGGCTGGGTACAATATATATCGTGATGGTGCCCTGGTAGATTTTGTGGACATTAAAAAATGGACATGGGATCAGAAGTTAGCAGCGGAGCCTGCAAGAAGAGGATATGTCAATCCTTTTTGTAGATTTGACTATTTTGGTGGTGAAGCTGGGGAATGTGGTTTTCCAGTAAATTTATATTATACCGCGCAGGATTTAGATGCAGAAACATCCTACGCTTTCACAGTAACATCTCTAGATACGCTTGAAAATGAATCAGCGGCTAGTGCAGCATTAACGGTTACGACCTTGCCTGCTGATGACTTCTACAGATTGCGATCCCAAGATACATGGATTTCAGGAGATGCAAGTCGCGCGTTAAATTTCTCAGAAGAATATTATGTTCGTGTCTTAACGCGTGATGGGTTCGACTCATGGCATGCACAAAGAAGACCTTTTGTTAAATTCAGTATTCCTGATACAGTAACGGAGGTTAAGTCTGCAACGTTCAGGTCGTACATAACCACCATTCAAAGGCCGGATGACCGTGCAAACCCTTCTCCTGCTGTAAACCAGGCACTTTTTCTTTTCCCTGTGTCGGCAGAGTGGGATGAGAGAACCGTTACTTTTGACAACAATCCTAGTGAAGATATTGGGTATGATCCTGAAGATGGACAAGGAATAGATGCCTTGACAGATATCGACAGTATTGGAGGTTACGACCAAGCATTAACAAGTATTCTCTTTCCTAGTGATGCTTATGGTAGCTACACCGTGGCTGAACTAAATTTTACAGATTATGTGAACGAAAAGTTAGCTGAAGGAATTTATGAATTTGCATTTTCCATGCTAGATTCAGCTGATGGTAGCTACAGAAATGATTTATATCAGTGGTATTCGGCAGATGCTCCTGCCTTTCAATCACATATGGAAATTGAATTGGAGGCAGAAGTTACGCAGCCTCCGATAACTGGTATAAAGAATTTTGTTCCTAATCAATTTAGGGTATATCCTAACCCATCGGTTAATACAACAGTGACTATGGAAATGCTGCAGGAGGGAACTTATGAGATTACCTTGATTAACCTACAAGGTCGTACAAGCTTACGTACCATTCGGGAAGGTCAAAAAATTGATCTTAGTCTCAAGGGCATTGCTAAAGGACTCTACGTTATAAAAAGCAGAAATATAAAAACAGGAGTAATTTCAAGCCAACGAATAGTAGTAGAATAATCAGGCTAATTGAATACTCCAAGATAAATTAACTGCCAATTCTCAACAGATCAATATTTTGGCCTCTAGTCTTCCAGCAAACACAGACTAGAGGCCAGAATTTCCTTACTGTTAAATGACTCTTAGCAGACGATCTAAATTATTGTTTTCTAACTAGTACTCATGCGAAATAGATTAATTTTCTTTGTTATTTCATTAAATATGTACTGTGTCACTTTAATGGCGCAGAAAACCATTTCTGTTGATTTCAGCGAGGAACAGATTCAGATTCCACTTCAAATGTTTGGTGTTAATATTTTTGCTGGCATGGCACCCTCAGTCGCACAAGAGCCAGCTTATGCGGCTAAAATGGAGTCGCTCAATCTTCCTATAGTGCGCTATCATTCGGCTCAAATTCTGGATCAAAATCACCCTAGAAGTTGGGTGAATTTTGAAACCCAGTGGTGGGATACTACTAAAATCGAAACCGCGTTAGCGAGCCTGGATGGGAAAGTGGGTGAGCGTATGATCAACATTTATAATTTTCCGGAGTGGTTGCAAGATCCTAACTCCGGTACTGACAGTAAAAAACTGCTTGATAAAAACAAGGTGGATGAATATGCTGATTTCTGTGCGGGCCTGGTTAGCATTGTAAACAATTATCTGAATTTGCACACTAAATATTGGGAACCGTTCAATGAAATTGAAGAAGAGTTTGCCGATGCAGGGGAAACACAATTCCTCATTGACATTTATAATGCAGTAGCAGTAAAAATGAGAGCGGTAGATTCCACAATCCGGATTGGAGGACCCGCAATCCAAAACCCATACTGGAACGATAGTGAGCAGACAAAGTGGTTTGAAGGCACCAGAGATGCGTTAGATTTTGTGTCGGTACATTCTTACGGGATTGGTAATTCTGCTATCCCCAATAACGAAATATACGAGAAAGCAGAAGGAGTTGTAACAGGTGCGGAGAAAATTCGTGGCTTGATGGACAACGCTGGCCTCCCGGCAGATCTACCATTATTTTTGGATGAATATAACATCGTGTGGACTTTTACCGGTGATTCTCAAGGAAAAATGCGTGGTGCGGTGGGTGCAGTATTCGATGCCATTATTTTGAAAAAAGCGGTTGAAGGTGGAATAATTAATTCATTAATGAGCTGGAATGAACGTGACGGCACTTACGGGAAGCTGAGCGGGGAAAACGTAGAACGCCCTGCGTACAGAGTGCTTGAGCTTTCCAATAAATTATTGAAGGGCACTACCGTGGAGTCAAGTAGTTATAATAGCAGAGAGGTAATGGTAATGGCTACCAAGTCAGCAGCACAGCGAACGCTTATGATAATAAACCGCAGCGAAAACGAGCATGTAATATCGCTTAATTTGGAAGGGATTGCTTTGAATGCTGAAACAAAATACAAATATCATTTCATCGGTAATGAATACTACACTTCGATAGCCAAAATATCTGACCAGCCAATAACGGAATTGGTGCTACCAGCATCCAGTGTACATTTTATTGACTTTGACTTTGTTGAAAGCCCTGTTATTGCACCTTCTATCAAGGTTATTTCACCAACAAGAGATAACAAGGATTATCTTAGCCCATCTAACGTTTTAATAAAAGTTGAATCAGAAGATGATGGATCTGTGGAGAAAGTTGAATTTTTTAACGGGAACGATAAGTTGGGAGAAGATTCGTCAGCCCCTTATGAATATTTATGGCGAAACGTACCAAAAGGCAGCTATAACATCCAAATTATCAGTACGGACGATCAAGGAAATAAGAATTCAAGTATTCTAAGGAAACTAGATTTATCTTTCAATGGGGGCGGGGATTATGGAAATTATAAAGATTTTTCATCTGCTAGTGGCAATAGCTTAGAAGATGTTGCCTTTTCAAATGATAACCCGGTTTATGCAGATGAAGATTTTATTTTTACGGAACTACCTCTTTTTTTTGATGGAATTCTTCTAAGCCAGATATCAACCTACAACAGCGATAAAAACCTCACGGCAGAAAACCAGATCAGCTTTGAAAGCCTGGAGGAAAATTATGTACTGATAGCCTATCCAGTAGGGGCAACTTTTTTGCCTAATTGGCTCAGAGATTATACTAATCTTGCTGATACAATTGTTTCTAGTTCAGGGCAGCAGTATAGCCTTTACTCTAAGTTTTACCCATCGGGGAATATCACTCTGGGAGCCGCTAAGGCTGCTGGCTTCGAAGGTGATGAGAATTTATCAAATTACCTGGTTTTTCTCGTTTCCAACTTGCTAGATATAGAAGCGCCCACAACGCCACAAAATTTATCATATGAATTTGGTAACAATAGCGCGGTTTCAGTAAGATGGAATCCTTCTACTGATAATATAAAAGTTGATAAGTATCAGGTAAAGCAAAATGGAAATGTATTACGCTCCATTGCTGATACGACCATCACCATAATCGCTAATATTGGGGATGTAATAGCTGTAAGCGCCCGAGATGTTAACGGTAATATTTCAGCACCCGCTGAAATTCAAATAGAAAATACTATTTTGGGTATTTCACCACGGAACGAAACTTTGCAAGTATTTCCTAATCCTGCCGGAGCACAAGTTTCAGTTTATTCCACAAGAGTAATTCAGGAAATTTCTGTCATCAGTACCACGGGAGTAGAAGTTGTAGCAAACAAGAGCTTTGCTGTTGGGACGACTTTATACAAGGTAAACATTGCCTCATTACCGCAAGGGCTTTATTTGTTTAAAATTGTGAGATCAGGGGACGTTCAGACCGTTCGGGTAGTAAAAAAAATCTAACTATGTTCAATTAAATTTATAAGTCGAAAATTTATTTTCTGCTATAGTGGTTTAGAGACTTTAGATAGAACTTTTAAGTCATAGTTTTTTCTACCGGCAGCCTTGCCACAGATTGTGTTGGTCAAAAAGGATGTGCTAGCTGGATTCTTTTGTAGTAAGGCTGGAGTCTAAAGTG
>JBBREG010000251.1:0-5216 GCA_038203125.1 Chitinophagales bacterium | reverse complement strand
ACAAATTGTAATTCGTCCGATGATGTACATCGCATTATCCTACGATCATCGTGTGATCGATGGCAGTACGAGTGTTACATTTTTAGTACGAGTAAAAGAATTGCTGGAGGATCCCACCAAACTATTCATGGGCATCTGACAAGGCAAAGAATTCATCCCTTGATGCGGGAGGCCTTTTTACAAGCGCAACCACTACTTCTGTGATTCCTATATGAAGAATACCTAATTCTTGAGCTGCCCTTTTTGATAGGTCGATAATTCTTCCTTTGACAAAAGGGCCGCGATCTGATACCGTCACGATGACAGAACAGGAAGGATCATCTCTTCTTACAACTTTAAAAATGGTGCCGATAGGAGCAGTAGGATGCGCACAGGTAAAATTATTGGGATCATAACGAACCCCATTGGCCATCTTGCGGCCGTCGAAGAAGTCAGCATAATAGCTGGCGATTCCGCACTCCTGCGCATTGGCTTTCTGACACACAAGGATGCACAGAAACACCATGGCTGATATGACATGGAATTTGATCATGGGATATGTACAACGGCCAGTCAGGGGGTTTTTGTTCATGATCCCACACCTGACAGGCAAGAAATATATATAAGAAGCTGATGGTTAGCTTCTAAGCAAATAAATTATTCTTCGGTAAAATCGAGTTCGATATTGGTCATCCCGTTGAGCAGGGGAATATATTTGTCTGAAACATCTTCATCTAATGGCTTGCTATCGATCACAACTCTGTTCCCTACTACAGAAATGGTAGCTGTTTCATCTGTGAAATAACCATCAGTCTCGAGTGCAGCGAGGAATGCGCCATAGTCATTGACAGTATCATCCGCCTGTACACCTACTGGAGCTTTGCCTTCTTCAAATGTTCCTGCTGCAGGATTTTCAATCTGATCACCCTGCAGAAGACCTGTATCGTTTGAAGAACTGATCTGTGCTAATGAAGGAGCGATGACGAGTGATACGATAGACATCAACTTGATGAGAATATTCATCGATGGACCAGATGTATCCTTAAACGGATCACCAACTGTATCACCTGTAACAGATGCTTTATGTGGTTCACTTTTTTTGTAATACATCACACCGTTGATGTTGACACCTTTTTCAAAACTCTTCTTTGCATTATCCCACGCACCACCTGCATTGTTTTGAAAAATTCCCATCAACACACCCACGACAGTGGCACCCGCCAGGAATCCACCAAGTGCTTCTGCCCCTACGACAAAGCCGATAAAAACGGGTGATGCAATGGCGATAAAACCGGGAAGCATCATTTTGCGAAGTGATGCTTTAGTAGAAATCGCTACACATTTATCATATTCCGGTTTGCCTGTACCTTCCATGATACCCGGTATTTCTTTAAACTGTCTGCGCACTTCTTCAACCATACTCATGGCTGCTTCACCTACCGCACGAATGCACAATGATGAAAATAGGAATGGGATCATCCCTCCGACAAATAAACACGCAAGCACATCTGCTTTGTAAATATCAATCCCCGTAATCCCTGCAACACCAACGAAAGCTGCAAACAATGCAAGCGCTGTTAATGCTGCTGATGCAATGGCAAATCCTTTACCCGTTGCTGCTGTCGTATTTCCCACGGCATCGAGGATGTCTGTTTTTTCGCGCACGTCTGCAGGCAATTCACTCATCTCTGCAATACCACCCGCGTTGTCTGCAATGGGACCGAATGCATCGATCGCAAGTTGCATCGCTGTAGTAGCCATCATACCTGCTGCTGCGATCGCTACTCCATAGAGACCTGCACATTCATAACTTCCCCAGATACCTAATGCTAAAACGATGATCGGCAAGAATGTACTTTCCATACCTACCGCAAGTCCACCAATTACATTTGTTGCGTGACCTGTGGAGGATTGTTGAATGATGGAATTGACAGGACGTCTGCCCATCGCTGTGTAATATTCGGTGATGATACTCATCAAAGCACCTACTACAAGACCGACAATGATAGCACCCAGTACGCCCCACTTGGTAAATGCATGACCTCGTAACGTCATCGTCTCTTCCGGAAGAATATAATATACAAGTGCGGCTGAGGCGATGGCAGTTAAAATGATCGACCCCCAGTTGCCCATATTAAGTGCGGCCTGAACCTGGGATGTACCCATACCCATTGCATCTTTAATTTTTACAAACCATGTACCTGCGATAGAGAATAAAATTCCAACTCCGGCAATCAGCATCGGAAGCAGAATCGGAGACATGCCCCCAAGACCATCGTCACCAGTTATAATTGTTTGTTGGCCTAATACGATCGTTGCTAAAACTGTGGCTACATATGATCCGAATAAATCGGCACCCATGCCAGCTACATCACCTACGTTATCACCCACGTTGTCAGCGATCGTTGCCGGATTGCGTGGATCGTCTTCAGGGATGCCGGCTTCTACCTTACCTACGAGGTCAGCTCCAACGTCAGCAGCTTTGGTATAGATACCACCACCTACGCGGGCAAAGAGTGCAATACTTTCTGCGCCCAGTGAAAAACCTGTCAGGACTTCGATTGCCTGAAGCATTTCGGCACTGTTGACAGCAGCGCCATCCGCAAATAATTTTTGAAGGATAATGAAGAGACCGCCCAGTCCCATCACGGCCAGACCTGCAACGCCCATTCCCATAACCGATCCTCCGGTAAATGAAACGTTCAGTGCTTTACTCAGACTTGTTCGTGCAGCCTGTGCGGTACGAACATTAGCCTTAGTAGCGACCTTCATACCGATATATCCTGCTGTAGCACTCAATACGGCACCAACAACAAAGGCAATAGCAATACTCCAGTGGCCATGTGGATTGGTTGATGCCATGATGGCCAGTAAAAGACCTACGATAACAACGAAGTAGCCAAGCACCTTCCATTCTGCCCGCAGAAACGCCATGGCGCCTTCTGCTATATATGTGCTGATCTCTTTCATTCGTTCATTACCAGCGTCTTGTTTTGACACCCAGTTGAACTTAATAAAGGTGTAGATCAGACCAATCGCACCCATCACCGGAACCAGCAGAATCAAGTTATCCATAGTTTCTTTTCGTTTCTTATTTACCCTAAAAAGGGGTGCAAAGATAAAAAAAGGAGCCTATTACACTACTGTTCATGCCTTGCTTTCCTGCACGACCATGTCTACGCAGTCCTCTTGTAGTGAGCATCTTATATATTTTGATACCTTCGGACGACAATACAAATACATGACACTGGGCGAATTTTTTGACTGGGCATCAGGTCATCCGGGCCTTTTGGTAGCTTTTTTTCTGACAGTTCCTTTTATTGCTTTATTGGCTGGTTTCTTTGGAAAAGGTGCCGGACATCTCCCTCCCTGGAAGTATGTTTATAGTATACTGATCTACCTGGTTTCGATCCCAGGTATTTTTGCGGTTACACTGAGTATTTATCTTTTCCTGTTTGAGCGCAGGTCGATCATGGATACTAATCTGCTAACTCAGGTGCTTCCCATCTTGTCAATGATCACAACCCTGACGATTATCAAGGCTCAGGTGAGCTTAGATAAGGTACCAGGCTTTGACAAGCTCTCCGGACTTATCATTATTATCGCGGCTTTAATAAGCCTTATGTGGATTATTGACAAAACGCACATTTACGCGATCACATTTATGCCTTTTTATGTGGTAATCCTCATCCTTTTGGCAGGATTTTTTGTTATCCGGCTGGGAATGCGGAGACTTATGAAATAGCAGTTGACTATTCACTTGCATTCTCCCTATCTTAGTGGTATTGCATCTCCTCCAATCCACTCCTATTTTACGTTTCGGATCCTAAATTCTATCATATGAAGAATGCAATACTGCTCTTTATCCTGCTCACATTAGCCAATTATACCCGGGCCCAGGACCTGGTGTTCACCCCGATCACCTTAACAGGGACCCCGGCTTTATCTGAGATCACGGATATCACCGGCTCAAATGAAGGCAATCCTAACAAACTATATGTAGCCCAACGAAGTGGCCACATACGTGTGGTGACACTTGGAGCTAATTTCACCGGCCAAATTCGGGCCATGGATTTTATGAGTATCCCTGATGACGTCATGGACGTGAACGATGAACGCGGGCTTCTAGGCATTGCTTTCCACCCGAATTATCCGGCAAGTCCTTACATCTATGTAAACTATGTAGTGGAGGGTACCATCATTTCACGGATTGCCCGATATACCGTTAGCACCAGCGCAAACCCGGATACCGTTGATGAAAATTCAATGTTGATCCTGCGTGAGGTCGCGGGTATTGAGACCAATCATAAGGCTGGTGATCTGGCATTCGGACCTGACGGATATCTGTATATCACATTTGGTGATGGTGGTGGTGGTGGTGATCCTCAGGATACAGGACAGGATTACGACCGATACCTGGGTAAGATCATTCGTATTGACGTTAACTCCACAACGCCTCCTAATAACTACAGCATTCCAGCCACAAATCCATATCTGCCCTACACTGGCGGAACCGATACTTTACCTGAGATCTGGATGAATGGTGTGCGCAATCCCTGGCGGATTTCTTTTGACCGGGAAACAGGGGATATGTGGATTGCGGATGTTGGACAGAATGTATATGAAGAAGTCAATATGATTCCTGCCGGAACAGGCGCAGGCAGAAACCTGGGTTGGGATTGCAGGGAAGGGTATCACAATTATTCACCCGAGCATTGCCCGGATACAGCTATCTATCCTCTCACGTATCCGGTACTTGAATATCCGCACTCATGTCCGGGAGGCAATAATGCAACCTGTGGTAATGGCGTTTCAGTTACAGGAGGCTTTGTATATCGTGGTGAAGTTTACCCGGATCTGTACGGAAAGTACATGGCTATTGATTTTGGCAGTGAAGATGTATTCCTGCTTGAACAAACAGGTCCTGGATCGTTTAGTATTGATTGGCACCCAATAAGTGTAAATATTGCTATTACATCCTTCGGCGAAAGTGACAACGGAGAAATTTTTGCAGGAAACCTGGCGGGCAATCTATATGCGGTCACGATGGGTGCACCTCTTCCTGTTGGATGGGAAGACCTCACTGCGATTCCTTTTTCCAATGGAAATAAAATTCAGTGGACACTTCATAATGTTATCGATGTTGATCATTTCGAATTACAGCGCTCCTTCAGATATGAATTTGAAACATTTGTCTCTGTCATCGACGTTGAACCTGATCCTGATAAAATTTCATA
>JBBREG010000250.1:0-5241 GCA_038203125.1 Chitinophagales bacterium | reverse complement strand
ACCCATTCAATTCTCAGCCCAACTGAAAAGAAAGTGTTGGCTGATTTCCGCACTAAATTTCCAAATACAACTGTAGCTGTCTACGACCCGGTATCTTCTGCCGCCATCATCAAGGCCAATGAAGCGATGTACGGTGTACCGATGGTGCCGGGGTATCAGTTTGATAAAGCAAAAGTAATCGTAGGTATCCAGGCTGACTTTTTAGGTACATGGATCTCTCCTGTTCAGTATGCAAATGAATATTCACGGACCCGAAAGATCAAGGATACCAAAAATGCAAAAATGTCCAGGCATATCCAGATCGAGAGCTATATGTCCCTGACTGGATCAAATGCAGACAACAGGATCAGGATTAAGCCAAGTGAAAGTAGTGCAGTACTTGCACGACTTCATAATAAGATTGCATCTGCCAGAGGTGGTTCACAAATACAAGGCCCGACATTAAGTGGGCCATTAGCTGAATCCATTGATAAAGTTGCAGATGAATTATTAAAAGCACAAGGCGAAAGCCTCGTTGTGTGCGGAACCAATAATATAGCCGATCAGGCATTAGTGTGTTCGATCAATCATCACCTGGGTAGTGTAGGCAAAACTGTGAACCTGGAGAACTATTCATACCAGCGCCAGGGTGATGAAAGCACAGTAAATAAATTAATGGCAGACATCAATGGTGGTCAGGTAGATGTCCTGATCGTCTACGGTGCTAATCCTGTGTATGAACTTCCATACGGTGCGGCTTTCGCCGAAGCAGTTGGAAAAGTTGCCATGACCGTAAGCACTGCTTTAGCACATGACGAGACTTCCTCACTTTGCAAACTGGTAGCACCATCAAATCACTTCCTGGAATCATGGGGTGATGCAGAGCCCATTCGAGGTCATGTCAGCATGATCCAACCGACGATAGCACCCTTATTTGATACAAGACAGCGTGAATTAAGTTTGTTGAAATGGATCGGAGAGGCCAATACAATCTTCACTTCAGATCAGCCATATTACGAATACCTAAAAACAAATTGGGCAACAAACGCCGCTGACAATACTTCATGGAATACACTTTTACATGATGGAGTTTATTCATATGCACCTGCGGGATCAGGAGCTACCTTTAGGGATGGGACTGCAGCACTTGCTTCCAAATTAATACAACCAGGCACTGGTCAGGAAATTACATTCATGGAAACCGTGGCCATGGGAAATGGACAATATTCAAACAATCCATGGTTGCAGGAAATGTCAGATCCCGTTACCCGATGCTCATGGGGTAATTACCTCGCGCTCCCTGTGCATTTTGATGGTACAAGAAAATTTGTTGCCCATGAAAATTTATCCGATGGAGATCTTTCAGAAGTTACAATTGGTGATACAGCATTAACTGTCCCCG
Source organism: Chitinophagales bacterium (assembly GCA_038203125.1). Lineage (GTDB taxonomy): Bacteria > Bacteroidota > Bacteroidia > Chitinophagales > Saprospiraceae > Opimibacter. The sequence goes on along the minus strand of JBBREG010000250.1, from coordinate 3,860 downwards.
TCATCAAACAATTTGGTCAGACACCTGAAACATTTGCCCTTGCACTTGGATATGGACGTACGATGACCGGACGCGCCGGTTTACATGTGGGTGTCAACGTCAATCCATGGTTAGGAACTGACGCAGATGGTCTTACGCAATACTACGCAACAGGCGTTAGTGTTTCTGCTAAACGAGGTGAAGAAGATTATTTCTCTTGTGTACAGTATCACCACACGATGGGTGTGACTGGTGAAGACAGCAAAACGGGGGAGACCATTAATGCCGATGAAGCTGCAACAGTGTACATGACCTATGGTCTTGTTCGTCAGGGCTACCAGGGTTCCCTGGTCAACAGGACAATCATCCGTAAAAGTCACCTGGATCATCTCGATGAGTTTGTAACAGACCTTGTAGAAGAACGCCATCATCACCAGGAATTAAATACCAAACAGGTATATCCGGGTCATGAAGCTGAATATGCACGTGGACACCACTGGGGCATGCACGTGGATCTCAACTCCTGTATCGGCTGCGGCGCATGCAGCATAGCATGTATGTCAGAGAATAATGTTCCTGTCGTTGGTAAGAGAGAAGTAAGCAGACATCATGAAATGTCGTGGTTGAGAATCGACAGATATTTCTATGGCGATGTAGACAATCCCAGTGCAGTATATCAACCCCTGATGTGTCAGCATTGCAATAATGCACCATGCGAGAATGTATGTCCGGTCAATGCAACTAACCACAGTACGGAAGGGATAAATCAAATGGCCTACAACCGTTGCGTAGGAACAAGATATTGCGCCAACAACTGTCCATATAAAGTACGCCGTTTCAACTGGCTTGACTATACAGCAGCTGATCTCTGGCCAATCAATGAACCGGATCTTGGACTGAAATCAGAAAAAGATGTTATCCCTTATGCTGCGGATAATCTTACGCGCATGGTATTAAATCCGGATGTAACCGTTCGTTCAAGAGGTGTCATTGAAAAATGCAGCTTCTGCGTACAACGTATCCAGGAAGGTAAGCTACGGGCAAAAGCAGAAGAACGTGTTTTACGTGATTCGGATGTAAAAACAGCCTGTCAGACTGCATGTCCTACAAATGCGATCACGTTTGGAGACTTTAATAACGAAACAGGTGACCTGACTGAAAAACTCAAATCACCATTGAACTACATTGTGCTCGAAGAAGTCAATACACGCAGCGCAATTAATTACCAGGCAAGAATTATAAACAAAGCTGAAGGAGTCGACGCTTAATCGCGGAGAATCTAAAAGACGATCAACCTATTATCAATAGATAAAAAACATGGGTTCAGCAACCACATCACCTTTAAGAGAACCGTTGGTTCAGGGACACAAGACCTACCACCAGATCACGGAGGATATAGTTTCCCCCACCGAGAGGGCACCCAGTAAAGCATGGACGCTTGCGTTCATCGTTGCGTTGAGTGCACTTACGTTTGGTGTCATCTGTATTCTCATTACCATATGGGTTGGAATTGGAACCTGGAGACTTAACCGAACTATCGGTTGGGGTTGGGACATCACCAATTTCGTATGGTGGATCGGTATTGGTCACGCGGGTACGCTGATCTCCGCGATCCTTTTATTGTTCCGTCAGAAATGGAGGACAGGTGTTAACCGGGCCGCAGAAGCGATGACCATTTTCGCTGTAATATGTGCTGCTTTGTTCCCGGCGATACACGTAGGCCGTGTTTGGGTTACCTTTTTCTTCTTTCCGTATCCAAATACACGTGGTCCGTTATGGCCGAATTTTAACTCACCACTCCTCTGGGACTTATTTGCGATCTCAACATATTTCACTGTGTCACTTTTATTCTGGTACACAGGACTGGTTCCTGACTTTGCGACTGTTCGTGACAGGGCAAAAGGTTTCAGAAAAAAACTATACACCTTCCTTGCTTTTGGATGGACAGGGGCAGCAAAACACTGGCAACGCCACGAATCACTTTCATTGGTACTTGCCGGTATCGCAACACCCCTTGTATTATCAGTTCACACTATTGTAAGTTTTGACTTTGCTACGTCGGTTATTCCCGGATGGCATACTACGATCTTCCCTCCATACTTTGTGGCAGGAGCCATCTTCTCAGGTTTTGCGATGGTGCAGACACTGATGATCATCACCCGAAAAGTGTTGAACCTACAGGAGTATATAACGATCGGACACATCGAGTCGATGAACAAAGTCATCCTCGTCACCGGAACGATTGTTGGGGTTGCTTACCTCACAGAGTTATTCATTGCCTGGTATTCAGGATATGTATATGAGCAATTTGCATTCTTCAACAGAGCATTAGGTCCGTACTGGTGGTCCTATTTTGGTATGATGACCTGTAACGTATTGTCACCACAACTTTTCTGGTCACAAAAATTACGTCGTAATGTCATGCTCACGTTCTTCATGTCGATTTTCGTTAATATCGGAATGTGGTTTGAGCGTTTTGTTATTATTGCGACTACACTTGCTCGCGACTATCTGCCATCCAGCTGGAGTTTTTATGTTCCATCAATCGTTGAGATTGGTATCTATGTGGGTACACTTGGTATCTTCTTTACCTTCTATCTCATCTTTGTACGTATCGCACCGGTCGTAGCGATCGCTGAAATCAAACATATCCTGAAGAGTGCTGGTGATCAGTATGTGGGACCAAATGCGAAAACGACCTATCAGCAAATTGAGACTGGAAATCAGGAAGTAAGACCAGCCGTACAGGATCATGGAAGTGATCATCATTAATTTATCATAACGAACTAAACCAGTGATTCATAAATCATGAAGCACCACGAAAAAAATATTGTATTCGGATTGTACGATGATGAGGAAGATCTCAAATCCGCTGTGCGGGTTGCGAATGAAGATCATCTGCAGATCATGGATGTGTATACACCGTTTGCTGTACATGGCCTTGATCCCCTCCTGGGATTGGCAGAATCACGTCTGCATATCGGAGGATTTGTCTACGGTTTGATCGGCACATTGACGGCTTTCCTGGGTATGTCCTGGATTATGGCAAAAGACTGGCCTGTGATCATTGGAGGTAAGCCATACTGGCCCATCCTTTCCTTTATCCCGGTCACATTTGAGTTGACTGTACTATTTGCCTCTATTGGAATGGTAGTCACATTCTATGTAATCAATGGACAGGGACCTGGTGTAAAAAATCCGATAATACATCCGCGAATCACTGACGATAAATTTTGTATTGCATTTGATACCGATGGATTGGGCCAGGGAGAAGTAGACAAACTAAAAGGCTTTTTTAGTCGTACCGGCGCAAGCCACATTGAAACCAAGACGCTCTAGGAAAATGAAATATATACTGTCCATATCAATCCTAACATGTGTGGTGCTGTTCACAGCATGTTCACCAGCTGAAGGAAATCGCAGAGGTCATGAGTTTATGCCTGACATGGTTCACCCAACAGGTTATGAAGCAAATCTCTATGACTTCTATTACTATAATCGTTGGGGCACCAAGGAAGAATATAAGACGTATGTAATGCCTCGTCATTCCGTACCGGGTACAATTGCCAGAGGTGAAGTCTCTGTAGCCAATGCAACAGAAGGTATCGGACGAATGGAAGCTTTAGCAGCTTTTGACGGTGAGATGGAAGGTGGCCTGGCGTTTACACCTAATGGAAGCGTGCCATATTACTATGTAGATACAGAAGAGGATCGATCCAGAGCCATGCGTGAAATCACCCGCAATCCATTTCCAATCACAGATGCAGGCCTCGAGCATGGTAAAGATTTGTATACTGTGTATTGTGCGGTATGTCATGGAGATAAAGGGGATGGGTTGGGTTATCTCGTGCGTGAAGCGGATCCTTTAAAAAATATTACTG
>JBBREG010000249.1:0-5262 GCA_038203125.1 Chitinophagales bacterium | reverse complement strand
CGAACTTTGCGTCTTTGCGCGACCTTTAGTGAGAGTAGTGAACAGTCAGCACATTATCTAAAATCTACCGCCTGCAATCAACCGCTCCCCTTCAACAATTTGCGATCCATGATGAATGGGCCGAAAGGTAATAATGAGGCCAGGCCTGCCAGGAAAAACTTTTTGAAAGACCAGTTGTGTACGTGTCGAACGTTGAAAAGGGCAATGACATAGAGCACGAATAGCAGTCCGTGAAGCCAGCCGACGATGGTAACAGCCTGTGGAAAATCAGCAAAATATTTCAATGGCATGGCGATACCTAACAGGACGAGGTAAGAAATACCTTCACTAATCGCGATGGTCCGGAACCTGCCCATTGCAGTTGCGTACCAGGGTGGATTGGTCATCAATTATTTTTTCTTGTTCTGCTTGGTGACGTCCTTCTTCCCGGCATCTTTCTTTTTCTTACCATCTTTCTTTTTAGAATCCTTTTTCTTACCATGTTTCTTTTTAGAATCCTTTTTCTTTGGATCTTTCTTTTTCGAATCTTTGTCTTTCTTTTTCGGATCCACAGCAACGCTCTGCTTCAGATTTTTCTTTTTGTCTTTCTTATCCTTTTGAGCATCTGCTTTGGCTTGGTTTTTAGCCAGTTTTTTTACATCCTTAGCTTTTTTCTTTGCGTCCTTCTTTGCCTGTTTATCTAAGATCTCCTGTGCGATCTGAGTACCTCTGCATTTAGATGAACCACAGTAACACACATACTCCTGCTTTACTTTTTCAGTAATCTTACCAGGCACCTGAAGATGGTAATCATATGTAAGCTCTTCACTTTGCTTAATAGACCGAAGGGATTCAATAAAAATCTTGTCTTCATACTGGACGGCCTCACAGTTTGGGTCACAGCTATGGTTGATGAACCTTGCAGGCCCGCCGACATTACCATCGATCACCCGGTCGTCATCAACAGTAAATAACATGGTATGGGTATGGCCGTCTACTGCATTGGACCCTATCTCATCAGCTTCCTCAAGAGATACAATTTTACCGGTGTATTCAATCACCTTCGTTCCTTTACGGATGGGACGTTTGGCGAATACACCCTTGCCATGGATCTTTGAATTCCGAACGATGTGGTAGGGCTGAGTCTTCATAAAATTATTTTTTAGAGGGACAAAGATGCCATAATTTATGCTCTCTACATCTTACCCTCCCCATTATGGTACGAGTTGCCTGGCAAAAAGCGCCTCCTGCGTCAGCCCGAATCCCAAAAGAAACACTTAGAACAAAGCCATTTGAAAAAGCATTAATAGACTCTGATTGACGGTGAAATCAAATTATTTGACCATCGATCCAGGAATCACCCACTTATGAAGTATATCACCCTTGGATCTGCATCCGTTCCAGCCATTGGACTGGGTACCTATAAAATCAAAGGACCAGAAGCTGTCGCTATCATCCGGAAAGCAATTGACATTGGCTATCGCCACATCGATACCGCTCAACTCTATGACAATGAAGAAGAAGTCGGCCAAGCTATACTTGAGTCAGGCATACCCCGTAATGAAATTTTTCTCACCACCAAAGTCTGGCCATCCAATCTGGGAGAAGAACGATTCCTGCCCAGCGTAGAACAAAGCCTTAAAAAACTCAAAACAGATTATGCAGATTTAGTGCTGATCCACTGGCCGCACCATCAATTTGAGGTTGAAGATTATATTACCCGCCTGATGGAAATTCAGCAACAAGGATTAGCTAAAAATATTGGTGTCAGTAATTTTAATATTTCCCAAATAAAAACTGCACAAAAAACCGGTGCCAACATCGTTACCAATCAGGTGGAATTTCATCCCTGGATCAATCAAACAAAACTGCACCTTTGGATGCAGCAGCAACAAATCCCGCTCACTGCTTATTGTCCGCTTGGCCAGGGTAGATTTATGACAGATAAAAAACTGATTGAGCTTGCTGCGAAATATGCGCGATCACTTGCTCAGATTATCCTGCGATGGATGATGCAGCAGGAAGATGTGCTGGCCATACCCAAGACTATTAGCCCTGACAGGCTAATGGAAAATATCCACGTTTTTGATTTCGAGTTGAGCCCGGCAGAGATGCAGATGATCGATGCATGGCGTCTGGAACATCAACGGGTGGTGACTGCACAGTCGGGTGCCAGGTTTGATTAAATATTCATCCAGAATATCCATTCAACTCTTAAGGCTAATTAACCTAATTTGATCTATAAATCCGGCCTGTCAGCCTAAATTTGCCGAACCTAAAAAACGGTTTCCACATCTTGCAGCTATGGGTAACAATCAACAGTCCTTTTATAGACAGGACAATTTGACACAACTATTTCAGCTCTCCGCGGTCATTTTAATGTTAATGCTGATGTACCCGAGTGTAGGTTCAAGTCAGTCAGAGTCTGACAGTCCCGCCTATACAGCAGATGGGAAAGAACGTCGCCGATATCAAACAAAAAATATTGGTGATCTGGCAATCAAACTTGATGGTATCCATGATGATGCAGCCTGGGAGGAGGTGGATTGGGCATCTGATTTTATTAAACATGAACCCGATAACGGAGGAGTAGCGTCGCAACAAACGACTTTTAAAATTACCTATGATCAGAAATATTTATATCTCGCCTTTCGTGCATTTGATACTGCACCCGATAGTATAGCACCGCGCCTTGGTCGTCGCGATGAGTTTGCAGGTGACTGGGTAGAAATAAATATTGATAGTTATCATGATCTGCGAACGGCATTTTCATTTACACTTTGTGCCAGTGGAGTACGTAATGATGAGTTTGTGTCAAATGATGGTAATAATTGGGATACCAACTGGAATCCGATCTGGGAAGCAGTCACAAAAATAGACGAGCTTGGATGGGCAGCAGAAGCACGTATCCCATTCAGCCAGTTACGTTTTGGATCTCAGTCAAATCCAGTGTGGGGTCTGCAAGTGATGCGTCGTGTATTCCGCAAAGAAGAACGCTCAACATGGCAGCATGTGTCAAGAAATTCAAATGGCTGGGTAAGTCACTTTGGAGAGCTGCATGGTTTAGATGAATTGCCGACGAAAAAACAAATTGAGTTAGCGCCATACCTGTTAGCCCAAACAGAACGCTTCAAAGCTGAACCCGGAAATCCATTTGTGGATGGATCACGAAATAAAATTTCTGCAGGTATTGATGGGAAATATTCGGTCACCCGAGATCTCATTTTAGACTTTTCGATCAACCCGGATTTTGGACAGGTGGAAGCAGACCCGGGTGCATTACGTATAGATGGGTATGAAATATTTTTTGAAGAACGAAGGCCATTTTTTATTGAGAGCCGGAATCTTTTTGACTATCGATTAACAGGATCTTCTGCAGGAGGCGAATATGATTCTGACTTATTATTTTATTCGCGTCGCATTGGTGGTTCGCCGCATGCGTATCCATTTACGGCTCCTGGTGAATTTGCAGATGTACCTTCTTTTACTTCCATACTAGGAGCTGCAAAATTCAGTGGCAAAACAAAAAATGGTCTTTCCATCGGCATCCTGGAAAGTATTACAGAGTCGGAGAGAGCAACCATTGCTTTGGGTGAATCAAGGAGAGAAGTATTGGTCGAGCCGCTCACCAATTATTTTGTAGGAAGGCTTAGCCAGGATTTTGATCAGGGTAATACGATTATTGGAGGTATGGTTACTGCGGTCAATCGGAAAGAAGGTTTAGCTGATATTCATCAGAGTGCCTACAGTGGTGCATTGGACTTTGAACATCGCTGGAAAAACAGGTGGTATTTTTTCAAAGCCAACCTGATCCTGAGTCATGTCCAGGGTTCGAAAGAAGCAATCTACCAGACCCAAACAGGATTTGTTCATTTGTTACAACGCAGTGATGCATCACATGTCGAGGTGGATCCAAATAAAACTTCACTTACCGGCACAGGTGGTACGATCCGGGTTGGAAAATTTGGTGGAGCACCTAACAAAAGAGGAGGGATTTATAAATTCGAAACAGGTGTTACCTGGCGATCACCTTTATTGGAAATGAATGACATTGGGTTCTTACTCGCGGCAGATGAGATCAATCATTTTACATGGGGTGGATATCATATCAACAAGCCTTTCGGCATGTTCAATTCAGCCAGTGTTAATTATAACCATTGGGGACGGTGGGATTTTGGTGGAAGATTTTTATATGCTGCTTTTAATACCAACTTGAATGTGTGGCTCAAAAATCATTGGCGGTTTGGATCAGGATTTACGTACAATCCCTATGAAGTTTCAAATAATGCACTACGTGGAGCTTCCGCACTTCGAAAACCACCGGGCTATGGTCTTGATATCCATGGGGAATCCGATACACGCAAAAAGATCACATTTCAGACAAATGTTTCATTTGGTGGTGCTTACGAAAAGGGTGTAAAATTCTTTAGTGCCAGAGTCGGGATACAATTCCAACCTTTCAATGCATTACGATTCACGTTATCACCAGGTTATAGCAGGTTGTTCCGGAAGATGGATCAGTTTGTTTCAAATGAAGAATTTAATGGTGAAACCCGGTCTGTCGTAAGTCAGGTGAATCAGCGTAATTTTTCAATCTCAACACGCGCTAATTTTTACATTCTTCCGAATCTTTCGCTCCAGTTTTATGGACAGCCGTTTATTTTCAGAGCGCTTTACAGTGATTTTGGATATGTAAAGAGTCCACTCGCCCGCACCATTGGTGACCGAATTGAAGTCTATCGTCCGGAACAGATTTCCCTACAAGATGGAACTGCCGCGATTGATGAAAACACAGATGGTGTAACAGACTATAGTTTTAGGACACCTGATATAAATTTTATCCAGTTCCGTTCTAACCTTGTCTTACGATGGGAGTATACTGCGGGTTCGGAAATATTTCTGGTTTGGTCGCAGGGAGTTGTACCCAATTCTTTTGGTGACCTCAATACGCCCCTGTTGGAGAGTCTGACAAATAATGTGTTTGATCAGCAGCCACATAATATCTTCCTGGTGAAATTTTCGTATCGGTTTTTGAATTAGGCAAATCCAATTGCTTCATACCCTCGTTTTCGCTGCGCAGAAAACGGTCCCTGTGTTTTTATGACTTCGTTCCTATTGGGAACGCAAGCATAAAAAACCCCAGGTAGCTTCTATAAGATTTCAATGCAGCCACATAATATCTTCCTGGTGAAATTCTCGTATCGGTTTTTGAATTAGGCAAATCCAATTGCTTCATACCCTCGTTTTCGCTGCGCAGAAAACGGTCCCTGTGTTTTTATGACT
>JBBREG010000248.1:0-5303 GCA_038203125.1 Chitinophagales bacterium | reverse complement strand
TTCCTTTATATTCTCCACCCCATTTTTATGCTGCGTGAGACCCATGGCCCAGCAGATAATTATTTTTTTTGCAGTTGCCAATATGTCACATGCTTCATTAATCTGATCAAGAGAGATGCCTGACTGAATTGACAATTGCTCCAGGGTGTGTGATTGAAGATTTTTTAGGAAGCTTTCAAATCCAGTTGTTTTCTTTTGGATAAAATCATTATCAAAAACATGATGCCCCTGATCTTCCATTTGAGATAACCGCAGCATGATGGCCTTCAGCAAGGTGACATCTTCATTTATTTTTACCTGGAGAAACAAGTCTGTGATGATGGTCCCTTTTTTAAAAAAATCCGATGGATGCTGTGGATTTTTGAATCGTTTCAATCCTGCTTCTTCAATGGGATTGATCGTGATGATTTTGCCACCATTTAATTTACATTCCTGGAGGGCGGAAAGCATCCTGGGATGATTCGTGCCGGGATTCTGACCGATGACAATGATCACCTCCGCTTTCGGGAGATCCTCGAGCAGGACCGAACCTTTGCCGATGCCGAGTGTCTGACTTAATGCAACACCTGTGCTTTCATGACACATATTGGAACAATCAGGCATGTTGTTCGTCCCATACGCTCGTGCAAATAGTCCCCACAGGAAAGCAGCTTCATTGCTGGACCTGCCCGACGTGTAAAAAGCAGCTTCGTCCGGACTTTCTAATGTATTTAGGTGGTGGGCTATAACCTCAAATGACGCCTCCCAATTGATGGGCTCATAATAGGTGGAGCCTTCCCGTAAAATCATGGGATGTGTGAGGCGTCCGCTTTTCCCAATCTCATAATCAGTCCAGGTGAGCATCTCTTCGATAGAATGTTGGGAGAAGAAGAAAGGATCCACTCGCTTATTGGTCGCTTCTTCAGCTACGGCCTTGGCCCCATTTTCGCAATACTCTGTAAAGAGTGACCGCTTATCATCCGGATCCGGCCATGCGCACCCGGGACAATCAAATCCTTTTTCCTGGTTTAGGGTCGCTAATGCCTTCCAGGATTTAAAGAGACCCATTTCTGTAACTGCATGATACAGGGCAACGCGTACACCTCTGAGACCGGCAGCATACTGTGCCGTTTCCCTGACCCGAATTTTATTTTTTATGCGTACAGTGCCTTTACTCATTACGATTGATCAAAATAAACGAAGAGTTGTTGTTAAAAGTAGACAAAAGAGAAGGAGATCAATTAATTTTAACCCACACTCAAGACGGGCTATGAAAAAAAGGGCGTTGCTCATCGTAATGACATCCCTGGTTATGTGCCTCACCATGCTGGCGCATGAATTCTGGATTCAACCATCACGTACTCGCATACGCGTAGGTGAACGTATATCCCTGGAAACACTTATTGGAGGAAATTTTACCGGCGATCAGTGGAAAGGTAAAGGAAGCCGTATCACCAGTTACAAGCACTTTTATAAAGATAATGATCGTGATCTGCTGCTGGCTATAGAGCCGGGTGAAGCCATCGTGGATCTCCCGGATTTCATTCCGCATGATGAAGGCACACACCTGTTTACGTTGAGCACCACGAGTGCTTTTGTAGAAATGGATGCGGAAATATTTGAAGCGTATATCAAAGAAAACGGCCTTATGGATGCTCTTGAATACCGCAATGCCAATAACCAGCATTTTGAGATTGGCCGGGAAAAACATAAGCGGTGTGCCAAATTATTGATTCAGGCAGGGGCGGAAGCTGATCAGACATTTAAAAAGAAAGCTGATCTCGAGCTTGAGATTATCCCACAGGTGAATCCCTATGATTATGATAGCGATAGGGGTATTACTTTTAAAGTTCTTTATGAAGGCGAACCCCATACAGAAGCGATGGTGAAGTGGTGGCATAAGGACGGCGACAATTTGGAAACGGACTTCCTCTATACCGATCATCGTGGCGAAGTTACGTTTAGTGCAGCCACGCCCGGACTCTATATGATCAGCACAGTTCATATGATCCGGCTTCTCAATGACCCTGCTGCTGACTGGCAGTCCACCTGGAGCACTCTCGTATTTGGGAATGAGTTCTAAGTTGTAGTTGATGATTGTGTTCGACAGTTGAATTAAACAGTAGATTGAGAATAGGATGTTCGACAGTTAATTACAAGGAGGCAGTGTTGAGAGGGTTGAATCATGCAATCTTCGGTTGCTTAGGTTGAGAAAGTTTAGAAATAAATAAAGTGTCGATCGATACACACTCTCTCTCAACACATCTTCATGAGTAGAAATGGTTCTTCGTAATAACTGTGGAGGCACTTTTCTAAACTTTCTAAACCGGTTGTTGCCGAAGGAAACAATACTCAACACTCTCAACACACCCACGGAAGGAGAAATGTGTCATCGTAATAAACTTGCATCACATTTCTAAAATATCTCTCATCTTGCATTCATATGTCAAAACGTATTGCACTCGTCACACTCGTAGTAAAGGATTATGATGAAGCTATCCAATTCTATGTGGATAAACTAAACTTCAACCTGATAGAAGATACACAGATGAGTCCTGAAAAAAGATGGGTCATCGTCTCCGCAGGATCTGGCAGTTCAACAAATCTATTATTAGCTAAAGCAACTAATGAAGACCAAGTCAGCCGTATTGGCAATCAAACAGGCGGACGAGTTTTCCTATTTCTCTATACCGATGATTTTTACAGGGACTATAATCTGATGATCAGCAAAAATGTTGAATTCATCCGGGGTCCGGTAGAAGAGCCTTATGGAATCGTTGGTGTATTCAAAGATCTGTATGGAAATCTCTGGGATTTTATACAGCCGGTGTCATGAGAATGTTAGAGCGTGAGCCCTTCGACCCCTCTCGCTCCTCCATGTGCAGGGACCGATTGTGACCCTTCGACCCCTTGCGCTCATCCATGTGTAGAGCAGGGCAAGGGGTGAGAGAAAGGAACCCGGCACTTTGACTTCCTGCACTATACATTTATCCGTAAATCAGGGAAGGAGTGAACCTTCCACTTTTCGCACATCCATGAATATATCGGGCATGGATCGGTAAGAATCATTCAAATTTAACATTCACTTCTAGTGAAAATGTATTTCGTCGAAATGCATTTTGGTCTAAAAGTGAAAATGTATTTCGTCGAATTGCAATGTATTTGAATCGTTGTGGGTTGCTCTACCAGTCTGACTCGATCATAAGCCCCCTTCAGGGGTTAGGCGGTAATGGAATCGAAGGCGTCGGGAATCATTGTCGGATAGACTCATTCTCCCCTCTCATTAGACGTAAGGAGTAGAAGAACTGCAGAGCTGGAGGTGAGCATCAGAACGGACAGCTATCACCAGCCTTTAAATAACTGACCAAGTTCACCGTAAAAGCATCACTTTTTCTATTTTGCAACCGCTTACTCCAGATCAGACATTACAACCCATTAAAACCAGCCATCCCTGTATGAAAGTACTCTTTCTACTCTTTGTTAGCCTGTCCTTCCTTTTCTCCTCACACGCCCAACCCTGGCTTAAAAACCTTCCTGATCATAGAGGAAATACCGAATTAACACTCTTTGACTACCAACAAGCATTTTATTCATATTGGGAGCCTTTTAATGTCCAGAGAGGCTACTATAAGCTCAATGGAAAGGACGTAAAAGCCGCCGGCTGGAAACAATTTAAGCGTTGGGAATATCAGATGCTGGGCATCGTCGATAAGCAGACAGGTGCATTCCCAAAACAAACAGCCCGTGAGATCTGTGATGGATTTTCAAGACGTTCACATCCTGCAGCCAACTGGAGCCCTATGGGACCGGTAACTTCCAATGGCGGATACGCTGGCATCGGTCGAATCAATTGTGTTGCTTTTCATCCAACCGATAGTGACACGTATTGGGTAGGCACAGCAGCAGGTGGTCTATGGGCGACCATAAATAATGGCGCTTCCTGGACATGCTTAACGGATCAGAATGGTGTGCTTGCTGTTAGCGATATCATTATCCAACAGGATTATGATATCACTAAGACCATCTATATCGCCACAGGGGATCGGGATGGATGGGACAATCGCAGCATCGGTGTTCTCAAATCAACAGATGGCGGCATCATATGGAACCCAACAGGTCTCACATATGGAATTAGTGAAGGCCAGATGGTCAACAGATTATTAGTGGATCCCGCTAATCCAAACATCCTCATTGCTGCGACAACACAGGGTGTATTCCGCACATTGGATGGAGGTGATAAATGGGATGAAGAATTGACAGGCACCGAGTTTATCGATATGGAATACCAACCCGGCAATTTTAGTATCCTGTACGGATCCACAAAAGGTGGAGATATCTTTTATTCAGCGAATAGTGGAAACAGCTGGACACAGGCGTTTCATGATGACGAAGCAAATCGTATAGAACTTGCCGTATCACCCAATCAGCCCGGTTGGGTATATGCGCTGGCAGCTTCAGGGGATAGTGGTCTCAGAGGTATCTGGAAGTCCATCAATGGTGGTGCCTCATATGATCAGGTATTTGATCGCAGCACTGCGAATCTGCTGACATGGGCTGTTGATGGGAATGATGGTGGCGGACAGGGATGGTATGACCTGAGCCTCGCCGCATCACCACTCAATGCGGATGTCTTGTTGGTTGGTGGTGTCAACACATGGAGATCGATTGATGGTGGTGTGAACTGGTCCATCGTAAGTCATTGGGCAGGTCAGGATGTGCAGGAAGTACATGCCGATAAACATATGTTGAAGTTCCGTTCAAACGGTGATCTGTTTGAATGCAATGATGGTGGTATTTATTTCTCACCGAATAATGGTTCGCAATGGTTTGATAAGACAAACGGAATTATGATCAGCCAGATGTACAAGCTGGGTGTATCACAAACGGAATACGGAGATGTGATGACAGGCTTGCAGGATAATGGTTCTAAGCTACTTTCAAATACACAGTGGTCCGATGTTCGTGGTGGAGATGGTATGGAATGCCTCATCGATTATACGAATGTCAATATTCAATATTCTACTTTATATTTTGGGCGTATCGATCGGACGTTGAATCATTGGGGTAATGCACAGGATATATCACCTCCCGATGCAGGTGACGGTGGATGGATTACGCCTTATGTCATTGATCCTTCTAATCCGGCTACATTATATGCGGGTTATCAGGAAGTATGGAAGACCGCAGACCGCGGAGATACCTGGGAACCGATTTCAACATTTAATGAAGGCACACTGCAGCATCTCGCTGTTGCACCTAATGATAATCAGATATTATGCGCTGCACATTACAATCATGTATGGCGGACTACTACCGGAGGAAAT
>JBBREG010000247.1:0-5308 GCA_038203125.1 Chitinophagales bacterium | reverse complement strand
AAAATCTGCAGGAGTAGGATGTTTGAATGCCCATCGCTCCGCATAGGTCTTAAAGGCATAATCAAATTTCTCACGACCCATCACAGTTTCACGCAGAATATTCAGCGCTGCTGCAGGCTTGATATATGCGTTGGCAAAATAATTGACAATGTTTTCACTATTCGTCATGATCGGTTCGAGATTGTCTTTCGGTGACGCCATGTATGCCGTTATCGTTTCAGCAGGTCCAGCCCAATGAGGATAATTGGGATCCCATTCAGATTCTGCCAGAAACTGGCAAAACGTATTTAGCCCTTCATCAAACCAGGCCCATTGACGCTCATCACTGTTGATGATCATCGGAAAATAAGTATGACCAACCTCATGTATGATGGTGGATAACGCATTATATTTTGCTCCTTCAGAATAGGTACCATCTTCAGCAGCTCTTCCTGGATTAAAACATATCATCGGATATTCCATACCATTTGCTGCTTCCACTGAAATGGCGCTTGGATATGGATACGGAATTGAATATTTCGAGTACGTCTTCAGCGTATGTGCTACTGCTTTAGTAGAATATAGGTTATAGATCGGATACGCTTCTTTTGCATAATAGCTCATGCACATTGCTTTTTTGCCATCCTCGTTGAAATGCGGCATGGCATCCCAAATAAATTTGCGACTACTGGTCCACGCAAAATCACGAACATTATCCGCTTTATAGATCCACGTTTTTGTGGCTTTTACATTTTTATTTCTTTCAGTTCTTTTGGCTTCATCCAGCGTGACAATTTCTATTGGCTCTTTTGTTGTCTGAGCCGCTTTCCATCTGCTGAGTTGTTCACTACTTAATACCTGTGGGTAATTTATACACTCACCTGTCGCACCCACAATGTGATCTTCCGGCACAGTCATCTTCACAATAAAATTTCCAAAGGTCAGGGCAAACTCACCACGACCATAAAATTGTTTGTTTTGCCAGCCGGCCGCATCATTGTACACACACATCCGGGGATACCATTGTGCGATTGTATATAATGCATTACCATCTTTTTCGAAAAACTCATATCCACCCCGTGCAAGACCGACAATATGTATACGATCTACGAGATAATAATACCAGTCTACTGAAAATGAAAATTTATCTCCCGGTGCTAATGGAGATGGAAGGTCAATACGCATCATCGTCTGATTAATGGTATAGGACAGTGAATCTCCATTGGCATCTTTCAGCGAAGTCACTTTACAACCAAATTTTTCTGCTTCCCGCCAGGGTTCCAGATATCGCAATGAATTTTCACTCATGATCTTGTGCATGGAGCTCTGTTCGATCTTATGTTTATCAGAGATAGTGGAATGTTCATTTTCATCCAGTTGCAACCACAGGTAATGCAAGGTCGATGGAGATTGATTGTAATACGTAATCAACTCAGAACCGTCCAGCCGGTGATTTTTTTCATCGAGCGAACATTCGATTTCATAATCGGCACGTTGTTGCCAATAGTCCGGACCCGGGCTGCCATCCATATTTCGGTACGTATTGGCCGTAGGCAGGACGGTGCCCAACTGCTCGAATTTGTTGCCATGATTGGATTGTGCATCCGTATTGTTGAGCATAGCCATGCTCATACTCATAATGAGTACAGAAAGTTGACGTAACATATCTTATTACTTTTCGTAGATCGTATCCAATAATAGTGTGCTTAGTATTCCGGATTTCACGATTTAGACGATTGCCTGTTTTTTATGGATCAAAATATTTACCCGTATTTTGCGGCATGCCTTTCCAATTTATTCTTACGACGATCTTATTCACATTTGCATGGGTCAATTGCAAAGTGGAACCTAAAACAAATCTTCCTGGTGAACAGCCTCTTGTGCAGCCAGTGGCTGTGCAGGATGAAGTACAGGTAATCAATCATGATACTGCCTCCTGGATAGAACTTACCGATGATGATGGTTATATCATCGATATTAAATATGCGACCACGGATAACTTTATTAAAGCTGCCGTGTATCCATGCGGCAGATGTTTCTTACGTCGCGAAGCAGCAAAAGCTTTGGCACACGTCAGAGATGAGTTGAAACAGGAAGGATACAAATTGAAATTGTTGGACGGGTATCGTCCACGACCTGTTCAGCAAAAACTATGGGATAAAGTACCCAACCGAAATTATGTGGCACCACCCTGGGAGGGTTCTATGCACAACCGGGGCGTGGCTATTGATCTGACGTTGACCGATCGGTTTGGAAAAGAGCTGGATATGGGTACGCCGTATGATTTTTTCGGGCCGGAAGCTCATCACGATTACACCAAATTGTCTGAGAAAATTCTGGGTCTCAGGACACACCTGAAAAATGTAATGGAGTCCCATGGGTTTAAGTCTATTCGTACCGAATGGTGGCATTATTCACTAAGGACAGGGTCATTCCCATTGGAAGACTGGCAATGGACTTGCCCCTAATTCCGGCTGAGGCGTGAGCGGGAGATTACGAGTTTTCACAACAGAATGCGACCTTCGTCGTTTATCCAAAAGCCGGTAATTCCGTTTTACTATTTTTACCCTCCTTACTGGCCCCGATGGGTCTTCCAAAAGAAAATCAATACATGTCAACACAATATGCCAGTGACGTCCAGGCAATCGATGCTTTGGCCGCCAAATACCAGGAACTCCGCAAAGAGATCAGCAAAGTTATCGTGGGTCAGGATGAAGTCGTAAAAGCGGTTCTGATTTCCCTCTTTAGTAATGGACATAGCTTGCTGGTTGGGGTGCCGGGACTTGCCAAAACACTTCTCGTCAGCACGATTTCAGAAGTCCTTGACCTGGAGTTTAAACGGATCCAGTTTACACCTGACCTGATGCCTTCAGATATTACAGGTACAGAGATTCTCGACGAAAGCCGCCATTTTAAATTTAATCGCGGTCCCATTTTTGCCAACATCATCCTGGCTGATGAGATCAACCGGACACCGCCTAAAACTCAGGCAGCCCTCCTGGAAGCGATGCAGGAAAGGTCCGTAACAGTAAGCGGTGACCGTCATATTCTACCATCCCCATTTTTCGTATTGGCTACACAAAACCCGATTGAACAGGAAGGAACCTATCCCTTACCCGAAGCCCAGTTGGACAGGTTTATGTTCAATATTCCACTCGACTATCCTTCGTACGAAGAGGAGATCCAGGTTGTCAAAACGACCACAACGGTCATGGATACGACACTCAGGCATATCCTGTCGGCAGTTGAGATACTTCAATTCCAGCAGTTGGTTAGGAAAATACCGGTAGCTGATAATGTCCTTGAATATGCGGTGACCCTGGCATCAAAAACTCGTCCAGGCACATCGAGAGCTACTGCAGAGGTGAATCAATACATAACCTGGGGGGCAGGTCCCCGGGCATCTCAATACCTGGTACTGGGTGCTAAATGTCATGCAGCAATCACGGGTAAATACTCACCTGATATCTCCGATGTCAAGGCTATTGCCAATTATGTGCTTCGTCACCGGATCGTTCGGAACTATAAAGCGGAAGCTGAGGGTATTAATGAGGAGAAAGTGATTGAAGGTCTGCTCTAATTTCCTGATTATTAGCACATTGAAGTAGTATATGTTTACAGTTTACAGTAAAGTGTAAACTTGAAACCTATATCCAATTTCAGGCTAATCTGTATCCAACATTTTTTGTGAACTTTGTTCCAAACAAAGTCCATGAAACCCTTTCTCAAAAAAGTCGGCATCTGGGCAGGTATCCTTCTGCTTGCAGTCATTCTCTTTTCCTTCCTGCTTCCCACCGAGGTAACGGTCAGCCGCGACATCAAAATAAATGCCCCCATGGATCGTGTATTCGAACAGGTCAATGACCTGCGCAACTGGGAAAAATGGTCACCCTGGAAGCGAATGGATCCCATGATGGAAATGACCTTCAGTAACCCACCCGTCGGGCAAGGCGCATTTTACAAATGGGTCTCGAAAGAAAAACATCTCGGCTCAGGAACCTTGACCTTGGCTAAGGTCACCAACAACGAAGAAATTGTAACGGCTCTTCATCATGAGGATTGGGGCGATTCGAATGCCACCTTTCAATTTGGCAATAAAGGAAAAGAAGTCCTCCTCACCTGGAAGATGACCAATAAAGTTGGTGTCATGCCCTGGAGCAGGTACATGGGTCTCGCCATGAAAGGCGCGCTCAAAAAACAATTTGATAAGGGACTCGAAGGAATCAAATTTTATGCAGAGAAATCGTGAGAGGGTGAATCGTGAATCGTGAAACGTGAAATGTGAAACGTCGGAGGGAATTCAAAATCTTTTTTACGCAGGTATCGTTGCATTTTAGATGCGCATAAAATCCAAAATCTCACGCCCCTCGTGATGATGCGTCATCCGCTCACAAAATCCAAAATTCAAAATCTCACACCCCGGGAAGGTTATTCCACAGGTAATCACACAATCCAAAATTTGTTTACTTTTCATTGATATTCTGATTTCAAAACCAAAACAAAACGAACTATGCCTTCTCCCAATTGGCTGGCAATTATCATTGCTGCCCTGATCCCGATGATAGTTGGATTTATCTACTACCACAAGTCTGTCTTTGGAAAATCATGGATGAATTCCCTGGGACTTACTGATGCCGATATGAAAGGCGGTAATATGGCCGTCATTTTTGGCGTCTCTTTATTGATGTCTTTCATGATGTCGATGTTCCTGCTTATCAATGTCGATGGTCCCGGACAGGAAGGTCAGTTCGACACATTCCAACATGGGATGGTACACGGCGCTATGGTGGCCATCATGATCGGCATCCCCGTCCTGGTCACCAACGGATTGTTTGAAAGGAAAAATTTTAAAAACCTTGCTATCAATGCAGGATACTGGCTGATCACGTTTATGCTGATGGGCGGCGTCATTGATGCATTGAATCACTGGCCGGCTGATATGCCCATGGTTCAATAACCCGTAAATACATAATTTGTGAAGGGTTGTATTTGCATGTGTCGGATACAACCCTTCACCTTTTTACTATCCGGCCCCTTCGCATTGGTGCTTCTCCACTGCAGTCCTTCATTCGCTGCGCATCATTGAAAAAACGCTGGGACAAGCTAATTTTGATTTCCCTCAACATATCGTGAGCCTGCGAACGACACAAATAAAATTCTGCAAGCCGCAAGCTCTCTGCCTAAAGCATCCCCGGCTTACTCTTCGAAAACTTTGTACCATTAAATTCAATCGTACCACGCAACGACTTTCGTTCATCGTCACGGAGATGAATGAAATCTTTGCATTTCACTGAACAGCATCCTGCATAATCTGCAGCACATTGCGGAC
>JBBREG010000246.1:0-5343 GCA_038203125.1 Chitinophagales bacterium | reverse complement strand
GTATGATCCTGAATTTATTTATCCAACCGGGAAGGCAACAGGCAAACCTATGATTGGTTTTTATGTAACGAATTCAACCTATGCATACTTAAGTATGCGCGATGGAGATGCATTCGCTAAAAAATTTGGAGGAGAGACAGGAAATGATCCTGATTTTTTTATGCTGACGATTAAGAAGTATCAGGGTGGCGCTATCTCAGACGATAGTATCAATGTCTATCTGGCAGATTATCGTGCGTCCAGCTCCGATAAAGATTATATCCTGGACGAGTGGAAGTATGTTGACCTTACCACGCTGGGTGAAGTAGACTCACTTGTCATGCTGGTTCGTTCCAGCGATGTTGGTGCGTTTGGCATGAATACGCCTGCCTATGTATGTTTTGACGAAATCAGTACAGATAATCTGCTGTCTGCGTCTGCAGATCAAAAATCTGGATATCAACTTACCATAGGCCCCAATCCGGCAAGTGAGTCAATCTATTTCAAAGCACCCGTCAAAGGCAAATATTCCATCCGCAACATGCAGGGTATTGAAATATGGGCACAGCACCTGGAGGAAGGTAATCTTGAGGTTCAGGTCGGACAATTCCCGGCCGGGATGTACATGATATCCATAGACGGTCAGGTAGCTGGTAAATTTTCCATTCAATAGTCGCGGCTATTTAGTTTTCATTGGGGTTTTGAATACACCTGGGTTGGTGTATTGTACGTTTCTGTCAAGGGAGAAAGATTCATATTCCCGTACACCGACACTTGCCTTACGTTCATCATAGGTTTTGGCCTGCTCGTCACCCTTTTAGGGTTGATGGTTCAATAAAGACTTATTTTAGACTATGAATGATCGTTTCTTTGCCACTGTATTATGAAACAGATTCTACTTCTTTATATCGGTATTTTATTCTTCACCATTCCTGGACAGTCACAGGATGAACTTTATACAGGTGATAGTGGAATCATCAGCTTTCATTCAGAAGCTCCGTTAGAACTTATTTCAGCAGAGAGCAGGGCACTCCGTGGTATCATAAATCCCGAAACAAAGTCATTTGCCTTTTCCGTCAACATCAACACCTTCCAGGGTTTTAACAGCGATATTCAGCGCACCCATTTCCTGGAAAATTACATGGAGCACAAACGGTATCCCCAGGCAACCTTCACCGGGAAAATCATTGAAGATATTCCCTTTGATACCCCTGGCACATATATTGTACGTGCAAAGGGAGAACTGGAAATACACGGGATTAAAAAAGAACGGATCATCAAAGGGACGATCACTATCAATAATGATGGAGCGCATATGGAAACATCATTTACGGTTCCTGTCATGGACCATGGCATCTCAATTCCCAAGATCGTCAAGCAAAAAATCGCTGAGCAAATTTCTGTCAACATTGATATAGAATTTGACCAGCGCTCAAAATCATGACCCGGTATTTATTTCTCTCCCTAATACCTTTTTTTACGATATCGCTTTGGGCGCAGGAATCATTTTTTTTCCAACATGAAATCGGAGATCCGAACTCCGGGATGTCCCTCAATACCATGCTGCAGGATCATAAGTGTATGATCTATGTGGGTACAGGTCAGGGGCTTGTACGATTTGACGGAATCAATTCGTATCCGGTGGCTATTGATAGTGCACACATACGGCATGAAGTCACTTCTTTATTTGAAGATCGGCAACATAGGATCTGGATTGGAACCTCTACGGGAGAAATATTTTTCCTTGACCGCTCACGTAAGGCACAACGTTTTGAAGTCGAAGAAGGCCACCCGGCGAAACCGATCACTGCAATACTCGAGGACAAACTGGGTCAAATTTGGTTTGCCACCTATGGTGAAGGTGTGTACGTATATACAGGCAAGCGTGTGTTCAATTACAATATAGAAGACGGATTGTCTGGCAATGATATTTATGCGATGACGTATACATTGTCAGATGAAATTTGGTTGGGCACTGATGATGGCATTAATATCTGCACTTTCGAAAATGAGAAAAAGCAGATCCGCAAACTTGGTCTTTCAGATGGATTGCCTGACCAGATTATTACTGCATTAGAATCAGATGAAAATGGAAATATCTGGATTGGCACATTTGAATATGGTGTCGTGTATTATCAGGCAGCGTTGCAGAAAATCATCAAACCTTTCAGCAGCGCCGGTATGGATGAGATCACTGCCTTTGAAATATTTGACGGAACAGAACTCTGGATTGGCACCCGTAAGAATGGTGCGTGGCGATACAACCCGCAATCCGGATTTGTACGTAAAGTAATCGGGCTGCAGTCAATCCGTCAGGGGGAAATTTCTGATATCCTTACCGACGTGGAAGGAAATATATGGATCGTGTTACAGGAAGGATTTCTGCTCTCAGCTTTCCGTCCATTTGAATCCGTGCCAACCTCAATTGGCGAAATCCAAACACTTTTTGCCGATCATCAGGATGTCATCTGGATCGGAACCAAAAGGGGACTGTACAAATTAAAAGAAGAACCGGCCACTGTTAGCAGCACCATTCGTATGGCACCCGGGTATGATTGGAATATCACAGACATAGCTGAGGATCACTTCCACAATTTATGGATCGGGACACTGGACAAGGGATTATTCATCTATAATCCGATAACTGAGGAAATATATTATCCTGGGAATCAAATTCCAATTGTCGCTAATTCGATTATGTCCATGGCTTCATCGAATGATAGGATATGGATTGCTACACTGGAAGGGGTTGTAACTTTTACACATGAGAAAAATATTCTCAAAGAAAATAATCCCGGATTTCAGCTCATAAGTGATCCATGGCAATCATCCCTGCATTTTGTGTATCAGGTGTTTGTGGATTCAAAAAATAAGACCTGGTTCGCTACCAATGGGAATGGAGTATACTGTATCAATGGGGATAGTGTTCGCCAATTTACAGGGACCGACAGTACTGTTTTGGAAACCGTGTATTCTATATGTGAGGATCACCAGGGGCACATGTGGTTTAACACTGCTGACCAGGGCCTGGTAGAATTTGATGGATATAATTATAAACCATTAGGCTTCAATGAAGGACTTGGCAATATGTCAATTGCATCGATGGCCACAGTTGGGACTGGTGATATATTATTGGCGCATCAACGAGGACTTGATTTGATGGAACCGGAACGAAGGCATTTCATGTATTATTCGGATGAGATTGGCGTCACTTCTATTGATTCGAGTCTCAACTCGATTACCAATGATTCAAAAGGCCACATATATATCAGTGGTAAGAATAAGATCATCAAATACTATGCAAGCAAGCATGAGCTCAGTATCCATCCCAGGACGCAGTTAACCGATGTGTCTGTCTATGAGCAATCGATTGATTTTAAGACTGTCAATCATTTTGCCCACAATAAAAATTATATCACGTTTGACTATGTGGGTTTATGGTATACATCACCCAGACGTGTCAAATATCTCTACAAACTCGAAGGATACGACCTGCAATGGAAAGAGTCAAAAGATAATGTAGCATCATATTCCAGTTTGCCACCGGGGACCTATACGTTTTCAGTGAAAGCATCAGAAAATAAATTTTTCCTTGATGAACCTATTGATTCGTATACATTTACCATATCCAAACCATTCTGGCAGGAAGGCTGGTTTGTAGCAGGCATGCTTGTCCTGGCAGCCGGTTTGTTTTATTGGATTGTCAAATCACGGGAACGCAGGTTGGAGAAGCAGGCGAATATTAAGAAGGAAATGATTGAGTCACAACTTGCGACTCTGAAAGCTCAAATCAATCCACATTTTTTATTCAATAGTTTCAATACGCTCATCACGATTATCGATGAGAATACCCGGAAACCTGATATCGCTATTGAATACGTTGAAAAACTATCTGATTTTTTCAGAAGCATCCTGCAATACCGTGAACAGGAAACGATATCGCTGGAAGAGGAATGGGAATTGGTTCAAAATTTTGGCTACCTTTTGGAAAAACGATATGGTACCAATCTGAAACTGCACATGTCTGCTCCTCCAAAAAATGCGTACGTCCTTCCCCTGACGTTACAAATGCTGGTTGAGAATGCAGTCAAACACAATATCATCGCAGACCATAAACCACTGGATGTCTATATCTCT
Organism: Chitinophagales bacterium; assembly: GCA_038203125.1. Taxonomy (GTDB): domain Bacteria; phylum Bacteroidota; class Bacteroidia; order Chitinophagales; family Saprospiraceae; genus Opimibacter. Next base: position 1,227 of record JBBREG010000246.1, on the reverse strand, counting down.
GCAGCGGATGGGTATATCGTTGTAGAAAATAATCTCCAGCCGAAGGCCAAACCTGAGGTCTCAACCCAATTCGGACTACAAAGTATCATTAAACGTTACCAACTCATGAGCGATAAAAAAGTAATCATAGAGAAAGACCAGGATACTTTTAAAGTATTTATTCCAATTATTAATGACAAGGAGTCATGAATGTACTAATCATAGAAGACGAACAGGCAGCGGTACGCAGGATGCAAAAACTATTGGGAGATATTAATCCTAAATATGTGGTGGTGGGTGTCATGGGGAGTATTGAGTCGTCCGTTGAATGGATCCAAACGCATCCTGCACCGAATGTTATTCTCATGGATATCCACCTGGCAGATGGATCCAGCTTTGACATTTTTGATAAAGTCGCAGTGGAAGCACCTGTCATCTTTGTGACAGCCTATGATGAATATGCATTACAAGCATTTAAAGTGAGCGCGATCGATTACCTGCTGAAGCCGATCAAACAAATTGAACTTCAACAATCCCTGGAGAAAGTGGGAAAGAAAAATATACCTGAGGATCGTGGGGATGATCTGTTGCACAAGTTGGAGGAAGCAGGATTTATCAGGAAGGCCAAGCGACTTTTAGTGCGCATGGGCCAGACATTAAAATTGATTGATCTTGATAAGGTCGCATATTTCTATTCAAAAGACAAAATCAGTTTTGCAGTCTTACCGGGGAATAAACGGTATCCCCTGGATCAAAGTCTTGACCAGATCGAACACATGGTAGATCCGCTTCATTTCTTCAGGATCAACCGGCAGTTTATCGTGCAGATGGAAGCCATCGATGAAATGATTGCGTATTCAAAATCACGCGTCAAGGTAAAGCTCAATCCGCCTACCGAAGAAGATGCGATCGTCAGTAAAGAGCGATCTCCGGATTTTAAAAAATGGTTGATTGGTGGGGATTAAATATTGTAGCCCGTGGGTAGCCCGTTTTTTATTTAAGCTTTAGTGCAGACAGATCGATCTGATAAATATTATCATACCCATTGAGTGTCTTATTTGCTTCATTCCTGAATTGCGCGACTTCCGTCAGGTTTTTCTCAGGAATTGAACCACGGTTACTCGTAAAATAAAATTTATTACGTGGAAAATCTATAAAAGGACAATAGTCTAACCCACTGCTATTAATAGCAGGTCCTGCATTCCTTGCAGGTTGCCACATGCCGTTTTTATTTTTCGTGCTGATATA
>JBBREG010000245.1:0-5400 GCA_038203125.1 Chitinophagales bacterium | reverse complement strand
GTACTGCGCCCCTTCAGGGCTACATAATGTTCTTACTGCGCCCCTTCAGGGCTATACTATTGAAATAATCCTTCTGAACTCACAGGGCTACACCCTATGCTAAAATCCTGCGCCCCTTCAGGGCTACATAATTTTCTTACTGAGCCCCTTCAGGGCTATACTATTGAAATGATCCTTCTGAACTCACAGGGCTACACCCTATGCTAAAATCCTGCGCCCTTTTAGGGCTACATAATTTTCTTACTGCGCCCCTTCAGGGCTATACTATTGAAATAATCCTTCTGAACTCACAGGGCTACACCCTGTGCTAAAATCCTGCGCCCCTTTAGGGCTACATAATTTTCGTACTGCGCCCCTTCAGGGCTACATAATTTTCTTACTGAGCCCTTTCTGGGCTTTTAGTACGCCATTCAGGGGCGATTTGAAAATGGATAGCCCTGAAGGGGCGTGAGGATATTAGCATCTGGTGGAGCCCGATGTTCTACGAAATCATCTCAATTGAGTTAGCCCTGAAAGGGCGCAATAAGGTGCGCCAACTATCACGAATGCATTTCGTTGATACGACATCAGCCACACATCCTACAACTGTGAATTATAGGCTGACAACGGATTTTCTTTCACCACTTCCCTCGCTTTCATCACCACCGGATCGGTCTGATTGTACGACTTATACCATCCTTCCTCTCCGGTACGATAAGCTACCAACATGGCACGCGTGATGCGGGTCATTTTATCGGGATTTTCTTTCAGATATGTAATCATGCCCTCCGCGTTTTCACCGCCGCGCTTTTTTGCCAGCAGGGATAACTCCCGTATCAGGATACTCTGTGCCGGAATGGCTCTTTCGATATCTTTAAAATCATTGGATGATACCATGGTACCCTGGTATTTTTGAAGGTTGTATCGGATAGCATATTCAGAGATCACATCATTCCATTTGGTGATCATCTTTTCGTACCAATTAACACCATCCTTCACCTCGATATCTGGTTCAATACCTCCGCCTGCATGCACGATACGGCCGGATGAAGTTTTGAATGCTGTAACAGTATCTACTGCCGAGCCCACATCATAGGCTTTCTGAATCAAACGGCCCGAGGGTGTGTAATATTTTGAAACCGTCAATCTCAACGTACCACCGTTAGAGAGATCATATTGTTCCTGGACCAGACCCTTCCCGTAAGATCGTGTGCCGATGATCAATCCACGATCATGATCCTGGATACATCCGGCTATGATCTCACTGGCGGATGCAGAATTTTCATTGATGATCACCGTTACATTTTCAACAGGAAAGAAGACTTTTCCTGTGCTCTTATATTCCGTGCGGTTATTATTTTTTCCTTCCGTATACACTAACAGCTTACCTTCTTCTTTAAAAATTTGAGATAGTATATTAACTGCCTCTCTCAGATATCCACCGGGATTATCACGAAGGTCGAGGACAAGGTTGCGTGCACCATCCTGCGTGTACATTTTTTCCCACGCATCCATAAACTCGCGATAGGTTGTATTCGTAAACCTGGATAATTTGATAAAGGCAACCGTACTGTCAATCATATACCCTGCGATCACACTTGGTACTTTTATCTCTTCACGTACGATATCTATTACCTTAATCTCTTTCTCCAACATCGGTTTTATCGTTAGTTTAATGCGGGTGCCTTTGGAACCCTTCATCAACTCAATGACCTCTTCATGCGTCAATGAATCGTCCGGAATCTTCTGGTTATTGATACCAATTATATAGTCCCCTGGCATGATGCCTGCCTTTTCTGCGGGACTATTTTCTTTCGGATACAGGACGACAAGACTATCATCTATAAATAAAATCTCTACTCCAATACCCACATACTGACCCATGGTTTTTTCTTCCAGTTCATCCATCTGGTCAGGCGGAAAATAGTGGGTATGCGGATCGAGTCCCTCCATGATGGCTTTAATCGCTTTTTCGACTAGTGCATCCGATTCGACTTCGCCGACATATTTGGTTTCTAAAAACCGGATGATCTCCTCTACCTGCCTGCCACTATAATTGGCATTCGTGATAGATGTCTGAGGCTTGGAGTGGTCAGTATGGTGATCTGCCTCGACGAATTTGGCGCCAGCGATCATCCCCACGACGGTTACCAGGCTCAGGAGCAGAGGCTCCCATATTTTATATTTATTTCGTAGTTCTGCCAAAAAGATAAAATTTTCGGGTTTTAACAACCTTATTAGTAAAAAAACCCTAAGTTTAGGTATAACTGGTTTAATTCGGAGCAAATATCAGGTAATATCCTCTTCCCTGATTTAGAATTAGACAAAAACTCATATTCAAATAACCTCAATGACTGAAAAGTTAGATGCGCTGGATATCAGCATACTGAATTCATTATCTGCAGACGCGAGGATACCGTTTACAGAGATTGCAAAGGAGCTAAACGTTTCAAGCGGTACAATTCATGTGCGAATCCGAAAAATGGAAAATCTGGGGATCATTTCGACCTCACGGCTCAATATTAACTACCGGGCCCTCCTCATCGAGGTGATCGCCTACGTATTTCTCCGGATTCGGTCACATTCGATCATCCAGGACACCATCCAGAAACTCTCGTCCATACCGGAAGTGATCTCAGTCGAACTTACCTCCGGCACGAATCAACTCATTGTAAAACTCATCTCGGCATCGAGACAAAGGTACAATGAGATCATCACCGGCGTCCTCCCGAAGATTGACGGAATCGTAATTGATGAGCATGCGATCGTTCTGGATGAGCTAATCGACCGTCCATTACAGCTGCACGAGCCAGTCGGAAAGCCGGAAGCATCTTAATTGAGGATATTCTTTGTAAGGCTGTTCGAATTTCTACGAATTTGGTTTTGGCTATTGCAAAGTTTAACCAATAGCCCATGCTCTGCCAATATCCTCATACGGGATGCACGCATCATACCTGCCCGGGGTCGGATCAAAGACAAAAAACTCCTTGGTGACCAGTTCAGAAGAGAAATATCCTCCAGCTATATGTTCCTTAAGAACAATATAAAAAGGTCGTTCATTTCCTGTACCCGCGGCATTCGCTTTCAAATATTCATAGGAGGATTTATCAACGGCTGTCACCCATTCCAGTTGTTTTTCAGGTGAAAGCGAGGTAAAATCTTTTCCTGCTTCGGTCTTGGCTTTTTCCATAAAAGCTGTCAGGTCGGTTTTAAATTTTTCATTATCCTCAGGCGTAAAGCGAAAGGGTCGCACGGCATCAATAAATCGAACCACTTTTGCGTCCTTTGCGCCGGGAGTGGTTGTCTTTGGAAAAATGGTTTCACTGAACTCATCCAGAAAGTCCGCCTGGCTCTGCTCCAGAAAGGATGGAGCCCAATCATCTCTATCATCGGTTGTGCATCCTGCCATGATCGTGGAGATCGCAGCACCACTCATGCTCAGCCCCATAAAGAAAGCTGTATATTTTAATGCATCTCTACGTTCCATACGATAATTCGTTTGTGTTGATAATGGAGTTTATAAGTTTTGTTTGTTCAATTCTTTAACCGCATAATCTGTCGCTCGTGCGGTCAGTGCCATGTATGTAAGTGATGGGTTCTGACATGCTGCAGATGTCATGCAGGCACCATCCGTAACAAATACATTTTTACAGGCATGTACCTGGTTCCATTCATTCAGGACAGATGTTTTCGGATCTCTTCCCATACGGGCCGTTCCCATTTCATGAATGCCCAGGCCCGGGTTGCAACCGGAATCATACGTAGTTACATTTTTATAACCCGCAGCTTCAAACATTTCAGCAGCTGAATCCGCCATGTCTTTTCGCATGGTCATTTCATTTTCTTTCCATTCGCAGTCGATCTCCACGGTAGGCAATCCATATGGATCTAATTGTGCTGTAGAGATCGTCATTTTATTTTCATGATAGGGAAGACACTCTCCGAAACCCATCATGCCTACCGTCCAGCCACCCGGATTTTGCCATTGGTCTTTCCAGGCACCTCCGACACCCGCTTCTGCCACTGCACGCCACCATCCATCACGACTGGCACCCCCCTGATAACCAAAACCACGGACATAATCTTTGCGTGCTGAAGCGGCGTCAATATTCCTGAATTTTGGCAGATAAAAGCCGGAAGGTTTTCGTCCTTTATAATATTTGTCTTCAAAACCATCCACGTCCGCACGTGCTCCTGTGCGGAAATGATGATCCATAAGATTATGACCTAACTCACCACTGTCATTTCCAAATCCATTCGGAAAACGATCTGATGGACTGTTCAGCATGATCATGGTTGTGTTGATCGTTCCTGCATTCAGAAATATAATTTTTGCAAAAAACTCCTTTGTCTCTTTTGTCTTTGCATCGATAATCCGGATACCCGATGCTTTGCCGGATTCCTTGTCATAGATAATCGAATGCACTACACTGTGCGGACGCATAGTAAGGTTACCTGTAGTATAGGCAGCAGGAAGTGTTGATGCAACACTGCTGAAATAAGCACCAAATGGACATCCGCGCATACACCTGTTCCGATATTGGCAAGTTCCTCTCGTACTTCCCTGCAATGCTGCTGTAAGATGGGCCACGCGGCCGGGTGTAACAACACGGCCAGGCATATTTTTCATCAGCTTACCACGAAGGTCATCTTCGACACAATTCAGTGCCATTGGAGGTAAGAATTTTCCATCCGGTAATTGATCCAAACCTTCATTCTGCCCACTAATGCCAGCGAAGGATTCAACATGATCATACCAGGATGCAAGATCACTGTAACGTATCGGCCAGTCGACGGCCATTCCATCTTTCGCATTGCTTTCAAAATCCAGCGCGCTCCATCGATACGAATGACGCCCCCACATAATCGATTTACCACCCACATGGTAACCACGCATCCAATCAAAAGGCTTGATCTCTTTAAAAGGTTGTTCCGAGTCTTCTATAAACCATGGGATGGTTGCGTAATTCATGATATACCCTGTGCGTCCCTGAACAGGATATTTTTTTCGGTCTTCCAGCGACAGTTCATTGTGATTGGGAAATTCCCAGTCTTCCATATTCGCCGTCGGGTAATCTCCATGCTTTACATCCTTGCCACGCTCAAGCACCAGCGTTTTCAAACCCTTCTCACATAATTCCTTGGCGGCCCACCCACCACTGATGCCACTACCTACGACAATCGCATCGTAGGTGACGTCAGTAACTCCTTCATTGTTAAAATACATAACGCTCGATCGTTTTGAATGATAGTGTAGGTAAATATATTCATTAGGATGACGTGCGCCATCTAAACGGAACAAATCTTAATAGCCTCTTTCAATGATTTGACCGGATCGCCAGATACAGGTGTAAATTCCTGTGCTACAAATCCTTTAAATCCATTTGCTGAAATGGCTCGCATGATAGCCGGATAATTCAG
>JBBREG010000244.1:0-5474 GCA_038203125.1 Chitinophagales bacterium | reverse complement strand
ATTTTCCTGTTTTGGATTCCATTTGAAAACTGAAGTGGCGCATTTGGTGATGCATTTCCAATACCCACTCTGCCAAGTCCTGTAATCCGCATCAACTCCTGACTGGTGGACGCTGAAGTGGCCGAATAAAAGACATGGTCTTTGGAATTTAAGGCTGTCTGATATCTTAAAGATCCTTCTCCATTGATTCCAAATCCAAAATATTGATGCTCATTATTGGCCGACTCGTAGAGTACTATTTTCCTGTTTTGGATTCCATTTGAAAACTGAAGTGGCGCATTTGGTGATGCATTTCCAATACCCACTCTGCCAAGTCCTGTAATCCGCATCAACTCATGACTGGTGGACGCTGAAGTGGACGCATAAAAGACATGGTCATTGGAATTTAAGGCTGTCTGATATCGTAAAGATCCTTCCGCGTTGATTCCAAATCCAAAATATTGATGATCATTATTGCCATACTCATAGAGTACAATTTTCCTGTTTTGGATTCCATTAGAGAATTGAAGGGATGCATTTGGAGCAGCATTGCCGATCCCCAATTTTTCACTGATATGGGCCGTGCCGGTAACGTCTAATTTTTGGACCGGGACGCCTGTCCCTATTCCCACATTTCCATTTTGCAGAAGGTTAAATTGATTTAACCCATTCTGAGCGTAAAGCCGAAAAGGATGATTGCTTACGGTGCCGATTTCACCTGCTGTACCGGTCTTCGTAGCGATTTTTACATTGTCATCCGTGTGTGCTATTCCATACTGATTCTGTGCTGTTTTGACTTCTAATTTATATTGAGGATTGATGGTACCGATGCCGACACTATCCGTCATCCCCATATGAATCTGATCGGGTCCAGTGCGATGGACTTCAGAATCTCCTCCGGGCACAAGTTCGGTCCAGATATTTGCATCGCGGAACCAAAAAGTGCCTGTGGTCAAATCAAAGACCAGAAGACCGACGGCGGGAGCGGAGATCATTTCACGCTGCGTCGACGTCATACGTGGCACCAGCATACCTTGTGTGACACTAGACATGTCGATAGTTGCACTCGGATCGGGGGTGATTGTCCCAACTCCGATGGACTGACCAAAACACATAATCGTCATTAAACTGAAGATGAGGGTGTAAACGATATTTTTCATAAGAATTAGATTTTAAAATCCAGGCATTTGGTGATCAATATGCTCTATCAGTCGGTCAGCTATATAGCAGGCTAATACGATCAACAGCAGCATCAGGAGTATAAATAGGATGATCAGTTGATTCCGCTTCAGCCTCTGCATATAGGTTCGATAAGCATGGTTCAAAGCTATTGGCTCCACCAGGGGCCAACCAAAAAAACAAGGGGACAATACTGCGACAAGGCGGCGACAAAAAGAGGACAAGGACAGCTGAGCATTCAAAATTTACCAGACAAGGGCTAAGATGAAAAAAATGACCGCGCTCCTCCGCAATGTCAAAAGCAGTCTTACCTTAGCAGACATTAATTGCATAACTGGCAATATCCCGAACCGCCATCCGAATGTATGGTCTATTCAATTCCCGGAATTCATTTTCCTGTTGACCATGCGCTTTGTCAAATTCGATTTCGTACTTTCTTGCATTAAGCCAAAGCCTTAGTTTCTAGTGAGTTACACATTAACCATTCGGCATTAATTTTTAACATTTCCATGAAGGCAAAATCAATCCACGGAAACTCCCGTGAAGAAATAAAAACCGCTCTTGCAAAATGCATGACCGATGGTTACAAGCCAACGCTGGCCTTTGTTTTTATTTCCATCAAACAGGACCGTAAGGCCATTTGTGACCTTCTGGATAAACACCACATCGATATCATCGGCGCGACTTCATCCTGTGAATTTATTGACGGTCACCAAAGCGAAGGGGAAACCGCAATCCTGCTGTTGGATTTAAACCGGGAGCACTATACCATTCTATTTGAAGACATCGGTGACAGAAGTCTTGTGGATGCTGCCACCCATATGTCACAGACCGCCCTAAAAAAGTTTCATAACCCAGCTTTTATTCTCCTCAGTACATTGTTGGCTGCTGATGGCAAAATGATGGATGGCGAAATTTTGATTCGCAGTATCGAGCATGTGATAGGGCCTCAGGTAAACATGTTTGGCGGTATGGCCGGTGATGATATCAGTTTTACAGGCACCTATGTTTTTACTTCTAATCAATCAACAGATTATGGGATGATTGGACTGGTCCTGAATGAAGACAAGATACAGCTCCTGGGCGTGGCCATCTCAGGATGGAAAGCCGTAGGTGTCACCCGTACGATAACCAGGAGCGAAGATAATTTGCTATATACGATAGATGACCAACCGGCTCTGGAAATGTACCTGCGCTATTTGGGTAGTGATATACCTTCTATGGAAGATCAGATCAATTTCTTCGAATCATTGGGCAATCAATATCCTTTTCAGATAGAACGTGAAGGCAGAGCACCCATGATGTGCAATCCCATTGGATATGACAGAGAGCATGGGGCCTTGATATGTGAATCAAATATAACACAAGGCTCCAGGTTCCGCTTTTCAACACCACCGGATTTTGATATTGTAGAAACGATCGTTGAAAAAGCTGAAACAATAAAGCGTGATGCTCATGCCGAAGCAGATGCCCTGCTTATCTTTTCCTGTGCAGGGAGGCTTGCTGCACTAGGTCCTATGGCGCAACAGGAAAATGATGGATTACAGGCAGTTTGGAAAGTTCCGATGGCCGGATTTTATTCCTATGGCGAATTTGGCAGAGCCGAAAATGGTAAACATGAATTTCATTCCACGACCAATAGCTGGGTGATGTTGAAAGAAAAATGAAGCATAAAATTGCAACAAAGCATTGAACCCTTACCTAAGCCGAATTAAATACTAAAAACTACCAATTATAAACGATAAACGTATAATTGCAAGCAAAATCCATCCAGGGAAATTCCCCTGAAGAAATAAAAGCTTCTCTTCAATTGAGCATGGTTGACGGATTCACCCCTGCCCTTGCGATCGTATTTATTTCTATTCACATGGATGTGCCAGGAACCATGGCTGTGCTTGAAGAAGCGGGGTTGTCTATTTTTGGAGCAAGTACAGCCGGTGAGTTTACAGACTCCGGAATGGGACATCATTCTGCAGCCATATTGCTTTTGGATATACCTGCAGCCTATTTTCATATTACGTTCCGGGCATACAATAAAGGGGAAGAAAAAGAAGTGGCAAAGCAAATCGGTGAGGAAGGAAAAAAAGTTTTCCGTCATCAGGCAGTCCTGATCACCACATCTCATCTCGAAACATCAGGGGAAGACGTCATGGAAGGTTTTACAGATGCCCTAGGGCCGGATGTAACGATTATTGGAGGCGTAGCCGGTGATGATATACGTATGCTAGGCGGCATTGTTTTTACAAATCACTTCTCCAACGAAAGAGCCATCTGTGCACTTTTTCTGGACCAGGACAAAATAGAAGTTCGGGGCATGGCCGTCTCAGGATGGAAAGGCGTAGGCACCGCAAAAACAGTCACAAAGAGTGAGGGCAACTGGATTGAGACCATCGATGATCAGCCTGCTCTTGATATGCTTATTAAATTTACGGGCCTCAAGGTTGATATTGACAATGACCGGAATCTCCTGACCCAGATAGGCATGTCATTCCCGCTACAGGTGATCCGGGAAAAAGGTACTCCTACAATGAAACCTCCTCTGATGTATAACCGGGAGACTAAGGCAATCATGACTGGTGGAATCGTGCCTCAGGATTCAAATATCCGTTTTTCATTGCCTCCGGATTTTGACGTTGTTGATACTGTAATCGAAAGCGCAGAAAAGATAAAGAACAGTATTCTACCCGATGCGGATGCCATGATCATCTTTTCCTGTATTGGCAGGTTCAACACGTTAGGTCCGCTTGTAGAGGACGAAATCAATGGCCTTAAAGAGGTTTGGGATACACCCTTAGCGGGCTTTTTCTCATATGGTGAGTATGGACGAACAGAAGGCGGCAATCTTGATTTTCACGGAACGACATGCAGCTGGGTGGCGATAAAAGAAAAATGAAAAATGAAAAATTAAAAATAAGTTATAAGACTTCAGACGGAAGATGGAAGACGAAAAAACACAGAGCAAATTGAATACAGAATATCGAACAAAGAACAAGGAAGTAAGAGGGTATAGTCAAGGGACAGATTCAACAATATATCAATTCATAATATCCAATACCCAATTAAAAGTAAAAAGTTGAATGCCCACCCAATAAACTAATAAAACCAATAAACATTAAATGAAAGCAAAATCCATAAAAGGAAATTCTCCTGAAGAAATTAAAACTGCTCTTGAAAACTGCATGACCGACGACTTCGTCCCTACCCTGGCGCTTGTCTTTCAATCCGTTATTCAAGACAGAGATGCCGTCTGTAAAGTACTCGATGATGCCGGAATTTCCATATACGGCGCGACAACGAATGGCGAGTTTATCGATGAAGAAATCGGAAAAGGCTCTATAGCTATTTTATTGCTCGACATCAATAAGGATTATTTCACCATCCTATTTGCAGAATATCCTGATAAAAATTACAAAGAGATAACTCAGTTGATGGCAAAGAAAGCCCTGGAGAAATTCGCTACTCCAGCTTTTCTGATTGCCGGAAGCCACCTCGAAACAGATGCAGAGCAACTACTTTTTGGATTTGAAGAAATCATTGGTAAACAAGTCAATGTATATGGGGCTATGGCAGGTGATGATTTCAGCTTCACCGAACAATTTGTATTTACCAATGGCCAGTCAAGCAGTAGAGGAATTGTTGCGATTGCACTGGATGAACGTAAAATAGAAATTAAAGGCATTGCTACTTGTGGGTGGAAGGCTATGGGTACTGAAAAAACGGTTACGAAAAGTGAAGGAAACCGAATCTATACCATTGAAAATGTTCCTGTCCTGGAACTTACCCAGAAATATAGTGGCATCGATAACCTCAACAAGGATAATGCTATGCTCATGGTTGAAATTGCCACACAATTTCCGTTACAACTGCAAAGAGAAAAAGGCGCTCCGGTCATGCGTCCAGGTCTGGTGGTCAATTGGGAAGATGGCTCCTTTATTTGCAGTGGTTCTATCCCGCAGGGCGCTAAAGTTCGATTCTCCCTTCCTCCGGATCTTGATGTAATCGATAAGGTCGTAGATGGCATTGAAGGCCTGAAGGCATCAGAAATGCCCGAGGTTGATGCCGTGATCATGTTTAGTTGTGCAGGTAGATTAATGTCCCTGGGGCCGCTGATGAGCAAGGAAATCGAAGGCGTCAGAAATGTCTGGAATGTACCCATGGCAGGCATGTTTTCGAATTCGGAGCTGGCCAGAGCTACTGACGGCAACCTGGAGATGCATAACCTGACCACATGCTGTGTTGCCCTTAAGGAAAAGGGATAATTCGAATTCCGCCTCGTTATCTCTATCTTTTCCGAGTGAATCAGCATCTACAAGCTC
>JBBREG010000243.1:0-5482 GCA_038203125.1 Chitinophagales bacterium | reverse complement strand
CCAATCTTTTCTGTTGATTTTTCCGTTGACTGTTACGCCTGCCTTTTAAATAACAAAGGGATCATTCATGACACCGCCGAATTCAACGCCCAACTTGATTCGTTTGGAGATGCCTTTAATGGTGAGATCGCCATGTAGATTATAACTGCCGTCATTATCGACAGCCTCATAGGTGTTGCCTGTAAACTGGATTTGCGGAAACTGGTCTGCATCCAGAAAGTCTGCACTCCGCAAATGTGTATCGCGGTCAGGACTGCCTGTGGTGATCGTTGCAGCATTGATCCAGAAATCAACCTCCGCACTCATAAAATCACTTCCGGTCGTATAAATACTCGCATCATATTCTGTAAACGTCCCTTTAATGTTGGTGATCATCAGGTGCTTCACTTTAAAACCTACTTCAGAGTGTGCAGCATCGATAACCCATTTTGTTTTTGTAGACATGGTTATACTTACTTATATACTTATAATGACAAATGAGTCACAGCCACCAGAGCTTTTCCTCTTGAATTGATTTCCTCATTGTCAGCGGTAACAGACAAGCGTGTTACGGCCTGTGTGTGACCACAAATCGCATGATTGCTGCGCTACCGTGTTTTTGCCGCGCCGGATACATCTTGATTATATAGATCCCGTCTGCCAATCCCTGGGTCTGAATGTTTGATTTTCCTGCGGGCACATAGCCATTCATACAATTCCGTCCGGTAAGGTCCAAAATCTGAAATTGTTGTTCGCCCAGTGTTGCAGGAACCTCAAGAGTCAAAATATTATTCACCGGGTTGGGATATAAGATGATACCCAGTTCCTCGCCAGGAAGTATAGAAATCGAAGTGGTCGTGTCAACAATTTCAAAATCAACAATCGCAAAATTGCAGGTGTTGATGGGGAGACAATTTGTCATACATCCGGAAACCGCTACCGCATATGTTCCTGGCAGTGTATACGTATGTGTAGTGCTCCCTTCTGTGATACCAATATCGCCATCAGCAAAATCCCAGGTAAACTCGTCTGCATTATCATTAGTGACCACAAAGTCTACTGTAACAGAACCGGTACCATCGAGATAATAAATATCCTGGCCGGCATCTACACTCCACGCAGGCGTTGGGCATGTAGCTTCATATATATATTCTACCACATTAATGATCTCAACGGTATCAGTTACAACACCTGTAGCCATGAGTACAGGAAGTTTATACATTGTGTCAAACCACATATATTCTACCTGTCTGAACTCCACCGGCACATTGATCGTATCCGTAAATAACGTATCCTGATGGAGAATTTCAGATCGCACGCGAATAACATTTGTGAACGTATCATATGGTGTCATGACAGTACCCCAGGCATCTACCGTTGTCGTCCGTGACTGGTCTGACGCATATCGGATGTTCATGCCCGTAGGAGACAAATCCAGCGCCCATTTGATATGTGACGTCCAGGCATCCCCATAGTCCACCGGGAACTGAAGAATCGTGTCTGCATTTTCGTATACAATAACTGCTGCAGTTGGTGTACCCTCGAAGTCGACGGTAAAGCCGAAGAAGTTTTCTAATAATCGAGCGTTCGATTTTTCCTGGTATCGCTGCAGGTTGCTCAGCGAAAGACCCAGGAGGGTAATTGAATCCTGAAGCAATAAAGCCTGATCTGTATTCGACCAAACGCTGAAACATTGAAGGGGTGAAATTCCACTCAGGGCACAAATGGTCAGGAAGGTAAATTGGTCAATGGCTGATGAAGGTGTTACGATCTGGTTGGGGTGGGTATTTAAGTCCGTGTACTCACCCAGATCCCAGGTCAGGCCTGGTCCGGTTTGTGTCAGATCTTCGACAGGAAGTACCCCTGCTATCCGATTATACAAATAGATCGTACCCGGACCCCCGTAGTGCTTAGATTGGTAGGATTGCTGAGCGAAGACAGTGGAGGCAGAGAGTGTCCCAAAAAATAAAATTGATATAAGGCGTATCCGATTCATACCCCAAAATACGCAAATGTTGAAACTTCTCTTTATGGCTGACAATACGCCAGCAGATTATTCAACTGGATATCGTCTACCCATATTTTTGTTTGGTGAACTCCTTATACCGATTGATATATTCGATCACTTTTTGACAGTCATCTTTTTGTTTGTATGCAAACGCCAGATTCCAAAACGCTTTGGTCGCGTTTGGCTTGTGATGTAAAGCACTGAAATTGTATTTGATCACTGTATCAATCTGGGCCGGATTACTGTTGCTGAGAAGCCAATGGTACATCCCGAGGTCTTCATAATACATGTGGAGGTTTTTCATGTTATTTGTATCCACTGCATGCAGATTCATTATAGAACTTTCGATATCCTGTTTCGTTATGGACCCACAGGTTGAGACATAGACCTGTTCTCTTATTTTCAGATAGTCGCCTTTTTGCGCTGATATGGAAGAGATCAGTGAAAGAAATAGGACTACGGAGAATAAGCATTTCATAAAGCTAAAGTTAGAGAAGGAAACGAAAGTGAATTACAGTTGGGCACAGTGAGTTACTTTTTTACACTACCTATTTCAAATGAATAGAATCCGTCCGGGGCTACGACGGGCATCGTCTGGCTTTTTCCGGAAATACTTTTTGTTTCGACAAAATATTGGATCGTCGTCCCATGATTATTTTCGGGAATAGTTGCTTTAAAATGGTCGTCCAGTTCGGTTTGTATCAGCTGGCTAACGTTCCAATCTGGATCAGTTGATTTTTTCCATTTCAGGTTTATTTGGTCAGGGAGAAATCCACGGCCACTATAATCCTTTATAATTACATCGACTGTATAACTTTTTTCATACGCCACGATCTTCGGCAGTCGGTTGACACTCAGATAGATCATCTCCGGATCCCAGATCGCCCGGGTGCGACAATGCAGTGCATCCGTGCCTTTCCAGCCATACGTCTTGTAATGATCTCTGCACGCCTGATCAAGGACTTTTTCGGTTGCGATATTAAATTTGAATCCTTTCACCGTATATCCGGGCATCGCATCCTTCCATTGTTGCAAAGCGATTTGGTCCTGTGGTATGTTAAACAATGGCACATAAATTACTTTGTTGAGGATCAGAGAATTTGAATACGCTGCCAGTTCATCTCCGCTATATCGATCTGTATCCAGTCTCAATATCTCATATGGCCGGCCGTATGCATTTTTAATAAATTTCAGTTCATTGTTGATGATCCCTTCATATTGCTCATACAACGGATGATCTGCCGGAGGGCGCATGACAAGCAGCCGTTCTTCATCCAGCATCTTCATAAAACAATCAATGTGTTGAATGCCTTCCAGTTCGAAGTTGGAGATGATGTTATAATGCTTCAGGCCAAGCACCTGATGTACATCCGTAAAAAACTTTTCATCGGATACACCTGAGTACCTGTTTTCATTGGTCAGGATACATGTTGAAAAAGCGGTGCGCTGTCCATCGCAGATCACGTTTCCTCCTGTGAATGCGAAGGGAAGATAAACGACATCATATCCGGTGAACTGTGAGATAAAATCTGGTATCCGGTCATCCCGGTTGGTGCGGATGATTTTATGTTCAGCATCCATGTAGATAAATCGGAGTGAGTCATCACACTGGATATCGGAGACGGGTGTTGAATAGATATATTTTCCATCTGCAAGTTTCATAGTGCCGTCGGTTGAGAACAGCGCAGCAGGTCCCCAGTCGCGTGTCCATGCGGCGTCATCACCGAGGGGTGCGGGAATAAATTTTACCTGGTTGGGTTTGATGCCCCATTTGGTGAATTCGGCTACGGCTTCTTTTTGTGCTGTGATGCCCTGGCTGACGATGTAGAGGCGGGTGTCTTTGGCGAGTTCGAGGACGAGATCTTTAGGAATCCAGAGGGGCCAGGAGATGAGGACGCCAATGGCGGGCTCCCACTCTGCTGCCATACGAGGGCGGCCGGTGGGTGTGTATGAAGTGAGGTCCTCGTCTTCGGTGAGGTGGATGTATTGGGCACTGGATTGGGTGGTAAGGAGGAGTGCAAATACGAGGAAAATGACGGCCTTGAACATGGGGTGAAAGATAGAGAAATTGGATTTTAAATATGTTTATGTATTGTCACTATACTTTAGGACCATATCCTACTATCCGTTTTCTTACGTTTCGGTAACGGATATGCCCCAATCTCAAGGTAAGTGAAAATGTATTTCGTCGAATTCAATTTTGACCCCACAAGTGAAAATGTATTTCGTCGAATTCAGTTTTGACCCAACAAGTGAAAATGTATTTCGTCGAATTCAGTTTTAGTCCCAAAATTGAGTTGGCTTCTCCTCCAATCTTCAAATTCCCTAAGATTTTCTCAGCGTTGTAACGCCTCTTCAATCACAGGTGTCAACGCTCTCTGGATCTCCTCCACAGCTGTACTGTCATCTCTTCCTCCCAAACTGGCAAGTAAGATTTTCTGATTCCGGAGAGTAACAATTTACTCCCGGTCATCCGTCGTGATCATTGACCATGAGAGATAATGCTGCTTCGATCGCAAATACGATTTTATTCTCCTGTCCCTCCATTCTATGATCAAATACAGAAAAAATCTTCATATGGTCATCAATAATGAGGGTCATTGGATATCCCCACTTCTCATGAAAATTACCACGATATATCTGTTCGCCAGATGCCACATGTGAAAAATGAAACGGATGCTCCTGAAGAAATTCCGTGATATCTTCAGGACTATTATTGCTGATCGCTAAAAAATTTACCGGTTTTCCTGAATATGATTTGACGATATCATTAAACCCCGGCATCTCTGCTACACATGGTTTGCAGTGGATAAACCAAAAATTCATGACTGTTATCTTATGCTCATATTAAGTAGTATCAATCTCAATCAGCTGCCTTCGACAATACTGATTCAACCGCACTCGATGTTTTCTAACGAGAGTTTAACAAAACTAGTCAAATGATCATTACCTGCTCAGTCAGCTTTGATCATCAAATAGAAGAGGCATCCAACTTTCGCCGAATGCCTCTTAATTTTATAAGCTAAAAGCAGTTCTTTCAAACTCCGAGCTTAGTCTTTTATCTTTTATCTTTTTTGTTTTTTGTTTTTAGTTTTTAGTTTTCAAGATCCGCACATCACACACCCCTCCTCCATCGTACACACCGCCCCTGTCCCAGACACATCCATACTCGGATTCATATCATCCAGGTTCGACTTTGTTTCTGCACCCGTATTCGTCATGTTTTGTTTCTGCACCTCACCCGGTACTTCCATCCCATCCAGTGTATCCTGGCGCACATATTTACGCTGATGTTTATCACTCAATGTAAACTTGATCGGGTCCACAGCGGCTTTGCTGCGCAGATAATACATACCCGTCTTCAGCCCTTTACCCCATGCATAGAAGTGCATGCTGGACAGTTTGCCCATATTCGCATTCTCTACAAACAGGTTCAGGCTCTGGCTCTGGCAGATAAATGCCCCACGGTCTGCTGCCATGTCGATGATCGCTTTT
>JBBREG010000242.1:0-5483 GCA_038203125.1 Chitinophagales bacterium | reverse complement strand
AGCACCTATTTTATCTCTTTCCGTACCAGGGATGTTGGTAATGACTGGGGTAACTGGACTGACATCCAGGTAAACACAGAGTTTGTCATCAACAGTGATTTTTTCGATGATGATGTTCAGCGTTTCTTTATGCCAGGAGCTGCTGGTCATGATTCACTCCAGGTTCGTTTTGTCTACAATGACAACTATTACCTGTGGGCGATTGATGATGTGAAGCTGGTAGAAACAGAATGTAACAATACACGCGTTCAGGAAAATTTCTACGCTATTGCGCCTTGGGCTACAATCCCTGCCAAGCAGGTTCGCGAGCATGCTGCTCTTGCAGATGTTTATAATGCTGGTGCCTGTGAGCAGACAAGTGTTGCTTTAAATTACAAAGTAACCAATATAGAAACTGCAGCAGTTCCTTACAATGAAACTCTTGTATATGGTAACCTGAGAGCTGACTCTCTGGCAGAAAATCAACTCTTCCCCAAATTGATCAATCTGCCAAAAGTGGATGCTCAGTATCTCGGAGAGTATACCCTGACATCTGATTCGACTGATTTTGATCCATCTGACAACAAAATCTCCTACAACTTCAACGTAGGTGGTAATGTTTTCGGTCATGAAGATGGATTTACAAGATCTGTCGCGGTCAATGGTGCGATCTATGATGATGGTGCTCCATTATCATATGCTTATGGAAATATCTTCCGTCCTGAAGTAGACGCTAAAGTTGAAAACATCGTTTGGGGTGTCAATAACACTACAGACATGGCTACCAAAACTGTAAGTATCTATCTGTTGCAGTGGACAGATACAAATGGTGACCGTATTGCAGAAAGCAGCGAGCGCAGGTTCATCGGTTTCTCAGATTATACATTTACAGGAACAGAAGGCGACAATGCTATTCTGACTACAGTACTTGAAAACTTTGATAATCCTGGAGAAGATATCATCATGCGGGGCCAGTTCCAGTATATCGCGATGGTCGAATATGTGGCTTCCGTGTCTACCGATCCTCAGCTCTTCTTGTTGGCCAGCGAGGCTCGCAATTACAATGCTCAGGTATTGGCGATGGATTCAGCTGTTGCTAAGGGCTTAACTGATGTGCCTTTGTTTATGACAGCACTTGGTTTTTCTCCTGATGGTAACATCGCAAACATTGATTATGAAGTTAACGAGCTTGATGTCAATGATGCACGTATCTATTTCGGAGATGACATCGTACCTATGGTTCGTGTTGTTGTATCTCCTGAGGTTAATACAAATGAGCAATTACCTACTAACAATCTGATCTCTGCGTTTCCAAACCCAGCAACAGATCAGGTTCAGGTGAAACTTGAGTTTACACAACCTTACAGTGATGTTCAGATCCGTCTGATCAATAACATCGGTCAGGTCGTATATGCAAAAACTCTTACAAATACAATTACTACACATGTAGAACCTGTAAATGTTCGTGAATTGGCTTCTGGTAACTACATGTTACAAGTTGAAACAATTGATGGACAACGTTCAATCCCAGTCGTAGTAGTTAAATAATACGCTTGATCAGCACAGCACGCTGATAAAATAAAAAACTCCGGAGAGCACTTCTCCGGAGTTTTTTTTTGCAGTTATGCGAAAAACTTAATAAAAGTTTAGTCAAGTTTTCAGTTATCATCAAGTTGATAGCATCATAATTAAATGTCAGCCTGATTGCAAATACAAATTCTGCACTTTTTGTAATCAAGGTGAAACTTACTTTTATCGCACCACTCTACCTATTGGGATTCGATCCTATGTGACCAGACATAGTATTAGGCTTATTAATCAAATAATCTAAATACTGAAAATGATGATTGTCACTTTACGAATTTCAATTGGAATCCTGCTATTACTAGTAGGAATTTCCCCGGCATGGGCACAACCTGCCAACAATGATTGCGCAGGAGCGCTAAATGTTGCTTTTTCTGCCAGTGAGTCTACAGTTCAATTTACGAATGGGGATACACGAGGTGCAACAGCCTCAACCTTACCGACGATTGGCGGATGCTCTGCGTCTTTTTTTACGGATGATGTATGGTTCAACTTTACCACTCCGGCCACTTTGGTCAATGGTGATATTGTGATTAGGGGGTATTTCGGTGATATTGCTTCCACTGACTTACCGGCAATTGGTATTGCATTATACGAAAGCTGTGATGCTGATGCCACACCTATTACGTGTTTTTCGGCAACTGATCCTGAGCAAAATCGAATTGAAATACCTGCCTTTTGCCTTCAGGCTGATCATACTTACACATTACGTGTATGGTCTACCGGTGCAACCACAGATACGGAGGGCACATTCAGACTGGGTGTGTATCCCGTGCCATACAGAATGGATAATGTACTTTGGAATGAGACATTCGATACGGATCCATTTACAAGAGGCTGGTCAACTTTTGGCGTGTGTGCCATTAATCCCGATTCAAGTGTGAATGCAATATGGTTGCATCTTCCTGATGGAGGAATTGATGCTTCCGCATTTACTCCGGCAACTAAAATTGAATCCCGTACATTTTGTGACGGAGCCGTTGGTGTTAATTCAGACTTTAATGACAACAGAGGAACGGGTGTTGCTGCATCAGGACCTGTTCCTACTTCCTTAAGTCCTACAGGCAATCAGTCAAATCCTGCCACGTATGAACTTCATACACCAGCCATCTTTACCGGTGACTGGAATGTACCCGGGATTTCAGTAACCTTTGATCAGGCTGCCAGGGAGCTCAACAGCGAATTCACTTTATCCTTCAGAAATCGTAACGCAGGTGATGCAGGATGGACCGCATGGAATGATACAGAAATCAATAGTGATATGGTACCAAATGCTACTGATACTCAAAACTCGATCCGAATGTTCCTTGATGGTGCGCAACATTTCGATTCACTTCAATTGCGCCTTGTTTATCTGGCACATTATTATTTCTGGATTGTCGATGATTTCAGGTTAGTGGAAACGGAATGTAATAACACCCGTGTGCAGGAAAACTTTTTTGCGATTGCACCATGGGCTGCTATTCCGAGCGATCAGGTATTTCCGTTCGCTGCTTTGGCTGACATCTTTAATGTAGGCTCATGTGCTCAGGACAACACCACTCTTAACTATAAATTAGTGAATACAAGTACCGGGGCTGTAGTGTACGATGAAAATAATCTGTATGGTACTGTAGGACCGGATTCTTTGTCAGAAAATAAAGTATTTCCTGAATTGATTGACTTACCAAAGGTAAACGGTATTTACCAGGGCACGTATACACTGTCTACAGATGCGACAGATTTTGACCCTTCTGATAATGTGATAACGCATACATTTAAAGTAGGCAACAATGAATTTGCGCTGGAGGATGGCTTTACGAGATCCGTAGCTGTCAACAATGCATTGTATGATGCCGGAGCACCTTTATCCTTTGCGTATGGTAATATTTTCCGGCCTGTCACAGATGACAAGCTTTTAAATATTGTCTGGGGGGTGAGTAACCCAGGTGATATGGCAGGTAAATCCGTGAGTGTATATCTGCTTGCATGGAATGACACTAACGGGGATCGTATTGCGGAAAGTAATGAGCGTAGGTTTATCGGTTTTTCAGAATATACATTCACAGGGACTGAGGGTGATAATGCCGTCCTGTCAACTATCCTGGAAAATTTTGACTCGCCGGGTCAGGATATCATTCTCCAGGGAGGACAACAATACATGGTCGTGGTTGAATATGTAGCAAGTGTTGCTGCTGATCCACAAATGTTTTTGTTGGCTAGTGAAGAATGGAACTACAGTGCCCAGGTGTTGGCTATGGACAGTGCCGTAGCGCATGGTCTTGCGGATGAACCGCTTTTCATGACGGTACTTGGATTTTCACCAGATGGAAATATTGCTAATATCGATTATGAAGTCAATGAACTAGACGTCAATGACGCACGTATCTATTTCGGAGATGACATTGTACCGATGATCCGGATGGTCGTAGAACCGATCATAAATACACATGAGGAATTGCCAGCTACGAATCTTGTCACTGCATTTCCAAATCCCGCAACAAATATGCTCACTTTGAAGCTTGATTTCGTCAAGCCATACAGCGATGTAAAGATCCGTATGATCAACGCGGTTGGTCAAACAGTTCTTACCAAATTCCTTACATCCGTCATTACTGATCACCAGGAAAGTTTGAATGTCAGGAATCTTCCTGCAGGCAATTACCTGGTCCAGATTGAAACGGTGGATGGTCAACGCAGCCTACCCGTGAGCGTTGTCAGATAACTACGTCATCATTATTTAGTAATTGCTTTTATATGTAAAAACTCCGGAGGGATGGGCCCCCGGAGTTTTTTTTGTTATTTCATGGGCTGTAGAGACTGATGCATCATGTGACTACAGGTTATTAAATAACCTTTTCTACTATTTAAAATCAAAAAAATTTAAAATCAAAAATCCTTGCCATGCATTTTGATTCCTTATCCGCCCGTGAATGGAAAGATCCCAGAACCACTCGTCCACATGTTCTCCCCATTTATGCGACCACATCATTTGATTTCGATGATATTGAGCATAGCATGCGGGTCTTCGGTAATCAGGAGGCAGCACACACCTATAGCCGGTATGGAAACCCATCCGTAGATGCCACCGCTGCAAAAATTGCAGCTATGGAAACATTTGATTCTGATATCGAAGCCATGGCCATCATGACCAATTCCGGAATGGCTGCGATTGATCTGCTGATAGGTGGTCTGTTGAAATCAGGTGATAAATTACTCACACAGCATACACTCTATGGAGGCACCACTGAGTTACTCACAAAAATTGTAACACGTAATGGCATTCAAATAGTAATGGCAGATTTGTCAGAAACATCTGTCATTGATGATCACTTACAAAATGATCCCTCGATTCGATTGGTCTATTTTGAAACCCCAGCGAATCCTACACTCAGCTGTATTGATATTTCTGCTGTCACTGAAATTGTACAAAAACATAATCGCTGGACTGCGATTGACAATACTTTTGCAACTCCTTTTCTACAACAGCCCTTTAAACATGGCGTCGATTTCATTATTCATTCTACAACGAAATATCTCAATGGTCACGGTACCGGCATGGCAGGTGTAGTACTTGGTAAGGATATCCAACTGATGAAAGACCAGGTATGGCCACACATGAAGCTCACAGGTTGTAACTGCAGTCCATTTGAAGCATGGCTGGTGTACCAGGGTTTAAAGACGCTTCCTCTTCGAATGCATAAACATTGTACTAATGCACTTTTCCTTGCTTATAAATTATCAGAACATCCTAAAATATCTTATGTAAATTATCCGGGACTTGAGACACACGCCAATTATGCAATAGCCCGAAAACAAATGAGTGCATTCGGGGGGATGATGAGTTTTGAGTTGAAAGGAGATATCACGGATGCGATCAGTGCTATGAACAAGTTTAAGTTATGTTCACTTGCCCCCACGCTGGGTGATGTGGATACATT
>JBBREG010000241.1:0-5545 GCA_038203125.1 Chitinophagales bacterium | reverse complement strand
AAGGTTATGTATTTATTTAGATAACTTGTATCTATGAACAAAGTATCCACTTTGCTATTGCTTCCGGATGCTCCTGAAATAGCTACTCCCTCTAATCTCCATTCCCATTCATCAAAAATTCCTGGTATTCCAAGTAAGTGTACTAATCCTGCAAGCACGCTGTCGAGACAGGCTTCTCCACATCCGGTTCCGATTGAAGAAAAGTTAATGGTCATTGGAATTGGGGTTAATTTCAAAGAGGTACATCCGTTTTGATCAGTGAACGTTGCTCTTATTGTCCTGCCGCCAAAATGTGTCAGGGCAATCTCTGTAGCAGTAATATTTAGAAGATGTACCGGTGTTGTGGTCCACGTTACAATTGTATCAGCCGAAAGAAGGACTTGAGACGGCATACAGTTGATTATTGATAAATCTACTTCGGGTGGGTCGGGACTTCCAAAAATCTCAACCTCGACACTCCTTTCGCTACAATCGAAAATGGAATCTGTAGCAACAACTGTTACATAATAAATACCTGCAGCCAAGTTAGGTCTGATATAACTGTAAGAAGACAATAATGTATCTGAGTAGCCTTCCGGACCAATGATAAACCAATTATAGTCATATCCTCCTCCTGTACAAACAGATAGGTTGATGCTCGTACATTGACTCAAATCACCTCTTATTCCTTCGCAAAATGGAAGCCTAATATTAACTTCTTCGCCATCAGATCTGTACGTACAGCCATTTGTATCAGTCACCGTGACACGGTATGAATCTGTCATTGACACTACTATAGTGGTGTCAGTTTCACCGGTTGACCATTCCCATGTTGCAATAGGACCGCCAGATTCAAGGTTGAAGGTGAGTAGTACGGAATCACTACAGTATTCTTGCGATGAAATAATCTCACCTGATAGTGTTGTATTGACTACTTCAAATGTGTCCACATTTTCAACATGACAGCCATAATCCGTAATAACTGAAAGCGTAATAATATATTCCCCTGTATCCGTGTATTTCTTTATTGGTGATTCAATATGACTTAATGAGTTATCACCAAAATCCCATGTAACAGATGCAATATCTTCCAAAGGAGTAAGGATTGGAATCATTTGAACTTCAGTATTGAGGCAAAATCCCGGAGCACCTATTTCAAAATCAACAACTGGCGACTGAGGAACAACTATCATTTGGCATTCTCTGCAGCTATATCCTTCCAATGTAGTTTGTCTTAAGCATACCTCAATAATATTACCAGCAATTGCTTCAAATTGGATATTATGTAAACCAACCTCTATGCCATTTGGACTTTCCCATTCATTCACATCCAACGAATCAATTGCTCTGCTTGCATCCTGAACTGTAACAAGATACTCTTCGCCATTTCCTATACATGTAAAATACCACTCAAAATCGGAAATCACGGGTATTCGTAGGGTTTCAACATCGGACACTTTACATATAGTATCATTCTCACATAACCAATCTGCTTCCAACTTGACTACCTCCTCCATTTGTATACCACAAAAAAGTGGTATCGCCAGTCAAGCCAGTCACAATGTTATACATGCCCGAAGCTCCTTTACATACTGATTCATTGCCTGTAATGGTGCACTGAACTGCAATAGAAAATGGAGCAAATATTGTAAGTAAAGTAAAAAGGAAATTTGTGGCAATAGGATGTCTTTTTTCGTAAGAATGCATACAACTTAATTTTAGATTATTAAAGCAGACTAAAAAATATTACAAAACA
Source organism: Chitinophagales bacterium (assembly GCA_038203125.1). Classification (GTDB taxonomy): domain Bacteria; phylum Bacteroidota; class Bacteroidia; order Chitinophagales; family Saprospiraceae; genus Opimibacter. The sequence goes on along the minus strand of JBBREG010000241.1, from coordinate 3,810 downwards.
AACATATAATAATATTTGTTAATATTTAATATACTCTTTTACATTTTTATATAAATTATAAATAATAATAATATGTTTCTATTGGAAGTTTGTTCATAACTTAGATGCGATGAGATGCAATTGTTTTAGCAAAACCCAGATCTTCCTGCGCTGAAAGCATACGCACGCTGATTGAATCCATATCCAGACCCAGATCCGGAAGATCTTTATACCACATCACGCTCACCTGTACATCCGTATCATTTTTCATACTGAGGATAGCCGTCTTCTGACTTTGGATGAGTGTCAGCGGATTCAATTCTAGTAGACGTTCCACGACGATATATTCACCATTAGATTTTTCTTCGACCCAGGATTCAAGTTTCACAGTTGAAGTTGATTTTGTAGAACAGGACATGAGCAGCATCACCACATGGAGGAGGAATAACCATGCAATAATGGATTTCACGGATGTCATGGTGCAAATCTAACGATCGGGTGGGCATGATACTAGTGCGTTAAGTTTCCCAGGTTCCTGAACACTCCGCATGTCTCAACGTTTCAGGGAGGTGTATTCAATTTCTTATCCTAACACATATTCTATTTTATCGTAATATTGCCCTAACATATCCACTGCTATGAATGTAACTGAAGAAATGATTGACCAGATCCTGGAACAGGGTGAAAATGGTGCCCTGGATCCATCTCCGTATATGGAAAGCCTCAAATACCTGATCATGGAGGACGATGAGATCAGCCTGACCGATGAAGACCAGGCCTACCTGATTTTCCTGGGTACAATCGCCCTGGAGAGCCTCAAGCGGGGCGGATCGTACAAGGAAGTGGATGATGAGGAACTATTGTTTGACATGGAAGATGCCAACTGGGATTCTCTTGAAGAAGCAGATGGTGACCTCGATAAATTTATCACTGATATATCTGACGGCTATCCCGAGGGTGATTTGCTGGATTTCCTGGCGTTTTCGGTCCTCCCTGTGGATGACGAAGATGATGAAGCAGGTGAAGAGCCGGTGATGAGTTCTGAAGATGGCCAGGTACTTGGTTTCATGCGCCTCAAAGCCATGGTTGACGCCATCGTCCTGCCTGAAGTATAATCAATTCTCTTTTCTGTTTATTGATTTCGTAGCGCGATCACGTGCATGAATTCTTCCTTACGCCTGCGTGAGACCGGAATTTTCATACCATCCGTCATGATGACCAGTTCGCTATCCTCCCTCACTACCTTTTTAACAAATTGCGTATTGATAATATGGGATTGATGAACACGAAAAAAAGCGGGCTCAGGTAGCATCTCTTCAAATTCCTTCAGGTTTTTTGACACGAGTAACCGGTCCCCTCCTGCGAGGAATACAAAACAATAATTCCCGTACGTCTCGATACGGGTGATATCTTTTGTATCCGTGAAGATAAGTCCCTCGCTGGTGGACAAGGTGATTCGGTCAAACGTCTTTTCCTGGCTTGTCCTTACGAGTTGTGCAAATTGCTCCCTAAGTGTGGATTGATATTGGTGGTCTTTGGCTTTTTGTACTGCTGCAATAAAATCATCCGGGTCGACTGGCTTCAGCAGATAATCTATCGCGTTGTAGCGGAAGGCACGGATGGCAAAGTCATCATGGGCTGTGGTGAAAATGACACTGAAATGTTGATCCTTAACTTTATCAAGCAGTTCAAATCCAGTGCCGTCACCCATTTCGACATCGAGAAAGAGTAAATCGAGTTGAGTGGGGAGGGTGGCAAGAGCTTCTTCTACACCTGATGCTTCGGCGATAATAGTGATATCAGGAAAATGATCTTTTAGCAATGATCTGATCATTGTTCGGGCACCAGGTTCGTCATCGGCAATCATGACCCGGTATATTTTCTCCTCCATGGTGAATGCAATATTTAAGGGATCGGACCGTATTTCACGTAAAATACACCGTATTTCATTTTTTCCATGGTGCAAATGATATTTTAGAGGGATTTAACACCCCGTCTGGAGATGAAGTACCCTTTCCTGATCATCCTATGGCTCTTAACCATGCTACCTGTTGGTGCCCAGCAGAAGATATGGAAATCGTATGCGGAGGCACGCGGCATGGCCGGGAGGGAAGTCTGGAATTTGCTTCAGGATAAAAATGGATACATCTGGTTTTCTTCCGATAAAGGAGTAGGCTGGTATGATGGCTATGAATTTCGGTTTCCAGGCGATACAAGTATTCATGCCGGGAGTGAAGCTTTTTTCCCCTTTGAGGATCCAAAAGGAAGGATCTGGTTTTCAAGGCTTGATAAGAGTATCTGGTATGTTGAAAACGATACGGTAAAAAGTTGGAAGCATAATCACCTGATAGAGCAATACAAGAAAGATTTTTTTTTGATTACACAATTAGTTGTGGATGCTTCAGATAATGTTTGGATAGATGCCGGAGGTCTTGGGGCTATTATAGTTGATAAAAATGGTAATCACACGGTGCTTCGGGAGAGTCCAAACTTTAATTTTCATTTTCGTAAAGTCGGCGATCAACTCTTCGATAGTTGGCAGTCAAATAACAGGGTGGTTAATCTTAATCCGGTTGGTAATGAACCAGCTGATATTTACACCTGGGAAAATGGAAATTTGGTTTACGTAAAACAGATTGAAAAAAAAGTTTCAAATGCGGACTTATACCTGACGGCATGGGCGTATCTGGATGATACGGTGCTTGTTGCCTATGGCGGTATTATCGATGTGGTGAAAGGTTCGAAAGTCCTGTGTAGTTTTCAATCGGATATTTTACAACCCAAAATCAGAGTTTCGAAGGAGGGCGAAATTTATGTAGCCAATTCAGATTCAAAATACCCAGGCCTGCTTTTATTTTCTTCCCTTTCTTCTTTTCAAAAGAATGATGGTGAAGTACTGATCGACCATGTACCCGTAACTGATATTTTACTGGATCACGAAGGAGGCATTTGGGCAACAGTTTTAGGCGAGGGTTTGTGGTATTGCAAAAATGCATCCATTGATGTGCTAAATTCATTATTTGGTTTTGATTCGGATAACATAGTGAATATCACCGCGGGCGCAGGCCAATCTATTTATGCCGCTACAGAAAATGCTATTTATATTATCAACGGTGATCTACCCAATATAGAACATAAAATACCTGCTTCAAACGCGATCACAGCCCTTCATTATGATCCTCAAAAAAAACGTTTGTGGTATGGCGGTAGTTTGAGTTATTTAAATCATTATGAGTTTCAGCAGGTTTTTTGGCAGGATCGTGATTTTAATGTGCCACGTCCTGTACATGCTAAAAAAATAAGTGTAAGCCCATCAGGAGGCCGATTATGGATGAGCAGCTCAAATGGTTTTTACAATTATGATAATACCACTTCATCAATTAATTATTTCGATCGTCAAAACAGGACAGAGGTAGGGGAAAGGACCTTTTCCGTCCTCGAAGACAAGCAGGGGAGGATCTGGGTTGCGACCATCGATGGCTTACGGATCTGGCAGGATGATCATTACATGATGGTACCTTTTAAGGATCCAGCGTTAAAGTACCAGGTTAAGGATATGATCCTGCTGCAGGATGGGAGTATTGTTTTTGGATTTGCAAATGCAGGTATATTAGTTTATACGCCTGATGGAAGTCTTCACCGAATTACGGTCAGTGACGGATTGAGTTCTGATTTCATTTCCACATTGAAGGCCGGTACAGTTGATTATTTCTATGCCTGTACGGATGAAGGTTTGAACAGGATCTATAAAAATGAAGTAGGCCGCTGGATGGTACAGAATGCAGGGCAAGCCCAGGGCCTTCCATCGTCGATCGTGCATGATGTTATTGA
>JBBREG010000240.1:0-5598 GCA_038203125.1 Chitinophagales bacterium | reverse complement strand
GTAAGGATTTATTAGTGGAAGGTGTGCGGCCGGAAGATCGTATTGATATAAGCAGTCGTAAAAAGGATTATAAAATGGATGCGAAGTAAAGGACTTTCCTGCCTCGTGTCTTAGATGTTAATATACCGGATGGACCAACTCATTTTTTTCACACTTTCTGTATTGACGCTTCTCAGTGCGTTAATCGTGGTCTTTGCTAAAAGTCCCATGTACAGTGTGCTGTCCCTGATCGTATGCTTTTTCACCATTGCAGGACATTACATTCTTCTCAATGCACAGTTCCTTGCGATTACCCATATCATAGTATATGCAGGTGCCATCATGGTCCTTTTCCTATTCGTGGTCATGTTACTCAATCTGAATAAAGAATCGGAACAACATAAATCACCAAAACTTCGGATCGCAGCCACTATTTCAGCCGGCATGTTATTTCTCACTTTACTGGCTTCTTTAAAATCCACGCAATTGGTGTCATTCATCGCACCTCCACCTTCTGACAACGGTATGGTCGAGCATGTGGGACAAAAACTATTTACAGACTATTTATTGCCTTTCGAAATATCATCGATCCTATTCCTGAGCGCCATGATCGGTGCAGTCGTATTGGCTAAACGAGATAAAAAAAGATAATGGGTACCGTCGAACATATCATTCCGCTCAACTGGTACATTGTGCTGGCATCATTCCTGTTTTGTATCGGCGTGATGGGCGTATTGTTTCGCAAAAATGGGATCATCATCCTGATGTGTATTGAGATTATGCTCAATGCTGTCAATATTCTGTTGGTTGCTTTCTCCGCCTATAGTGGAAATAGCGACGGGCAGGTCTTTGTATTTTTTATCATGGTCGTCGCAGCAGCAGAAGTGGCAGTTGGACTGGCTTTATTGATGAGTATATATAGGAATATCGGCAGCACCAACATCGATGTGCTCAACAAACTTAAATGGTAGTACAGGTCTGACCTGCTGACAAATAAAACAATGTGACACAAAACGTATTAAACGATCCGACCTTACTTTTCCTGGGATTACTGATCCCTCTCTTTCCATTACTGGGTTTCCTGGTGAATGGTTTGTTAGGTAAATTTCTTCCGAAAGCAAGTGCCGGATGGATTGGTAGCGGAGTTGTATTGGCTTCCTTCCTTTGTGTGCTCTGCATTTTCAACGCTGTCAGTGCTCAGGATGTAATCCGCATTGATGTCTTTGACTGGATTGTTTTCTCAGGGATTGATATTTCTTTCGGGTTTTCAATAGATCCATTGACAGTGATCATGATGCTTGTGGTCACGGGTGTTGGATTCCTTATCCATTTGTATTCCATTGGATACATGCATGATGATGATGGATTCGGACGGTTTTTTACGTATCTCAATCTGTTTATTTTCTTCATGTTGCTGCTCGTCATGGGGAGTAATTATCTCATGATGTTTATCGGCTGGGAAGGTGTGGGTTTATGCTCATATCTGTTGATTGGGTTTTGGTTTAAAAAGGATGCCTATAATGATGCTGCCCAGAAGGCCTTCGTCATGAATCGTATAGGTGACCTAGGTTTTTTAATTGCTATGTTCTTCCTGCTGTTTCAATTTGGCACACTAGACTTTGCTGCTATTGAAAAATTGGTACCCGGGATTACATCACATCAGGGATTAATAACGACGATTGCCTTGCTACTATTTATAGGCGCTATTGGAAAATCAGCTCAGCTTCCATTATACACATGGCTACCCGATGCGATGGCAGGTCCGACTCCGGTCTCCGCCTTGATCCATGCCGCAACGATGGTAACTGCCGGTATTTATATGATCGTGCGGTCAAATGTTCTCTTTGCGATGTCCTCTGTAGCATTACAGGTTATTCTGGCCATTGGCGTCGTGACGTCCGTGTTCGCTGCAATCATTGGTCTAAAGCAAAATGATATTAAAAAAGTCCTCGCCTACTCCACCGTTTCCCAACTCGGTTTGATGTTTGTGGCATTAGGACTGGGCGCTTTCACCAGTGGCATCTTTCACCTTGTGACACATGCATTTTTTAAAGCATTATTATTCCTCGGCGCTGGTAGTGTGATTCATGCATTGCATGGAGAACAGGACATCCGCAACATGGGTGGCCTGAAAAAACTGATCCCGATTACATACATCACATTTTTATTAGCCTCATTAGCTATATCAGGTTTTCCTTTATTATCCGGCTTTTTCTCAAAGGATGAAATCCTGGCACACGCCTTTCAGCAAAATATTTTAATCTGGATCATTCTTTCAATCAGTTCTTTACTGACAGCCTTCTATATGTTCCGTCTGGTCTATCTGACTTTCCATAATTCCTTCAGGGGCACAGACGAAACCAAACACCATATTCATGAATCACCGTGGACGATGACAGTGCCATTGGTGATTCTATGTGCGTTGTCTGTTGTTGGTGGTGTGCTTGGATTACCTGCAGTATTTCATGCGCAACATTGGCTGGCAGGATATCTCTCGAATGTTACAGCCGGTTCTTTGCCCTATCTCCATCATCCTGAACATCTCAGCCACTCCCTCGAGATCATATTAATGTCCATAGCGGGTGCCGGAGCAATACTCATGATTCTCTTTGCCCGTCACCAATATGTAACTAAAAAACAATTACCTCCTTCAGATGTATCGCTCACAGGTTTTGAAAAACTGGTAGCCAATAAATTTTATGTGGATGAACTGTATGAAAGATTCATTTCACAACCTGTCTTTAAACTATCAGATGCTTTCGGCGGATTTGTCGACAAACAAATTGTTGATCGATTAGTCAACGGAGTTGGAACCCTGGTCGACATGAGTGGGAAGACTCTAAGGTTGTTCCAAACAGGTAGTACAGGATTTTACGTATTTGCCATGGTGCTTGGCATGATAGTGCTATTTATAATTCGACTGCTGATCTAATGATGACTTTACTCCTTCTCTTCATTCCCTTAGTGTCAGCGATCATCGTGTATCTCGCGGGTCAGAAGCTGGCATCAAAAGTGGCATTGAGTCTGGCTGTCGTTGAGCTTGTATTATCAGGAGTAGCCCTCTCCGTGTACCTGAAAGAAGGACCTGAACCATTTTATATATTTCATGACTGGATCGCATCACCAAAGATTAGTTTTCATCTCGCACTGGATGGCCTGAGTTTATTATTGGTCTTATTGACCAATCTGCTGACGCCCATCATTATCCTGAGTGCTTTCAGGAGGCTTATCCCCAATGCCAAAAGTTATTTCGCCCTCATCCTCATGATGCAGTTTGCATTGGTGGGTGTATTCATGGCCATGGACGGTTTGTTGTATTACATCTTCTGGGAGCTTGCGCTTATCCCGATCTACTTCATAGCGTTACGTTGGGGCGGACCTAACCGTGTGCCGATCACGCTGAAGTTTTTCATCTATACACTTGCAGGCAGTTTGTTGATGTTGTTTGGATTCATCATGTTGTATTGGTACAACCCGCAACAGTCTTTCGATATCAGAGAACTTTACGAACTGGCCATCAGTGGATCCAATCAAAGCTGGTTGTTCTGGATGTTCTTTCTGGCCTTTGCGATTAAAATTCCGATTGTTCCGTTTCATACCTGGCAGGCAGATACATACCGGGAAGCGCCTACACAAGGCACGATGCTGCTCTCCGGGATCATGCTGAAGATGGGTCTATATAGTTTGCTGCGATGGTTATTACCTGTGCTTCCATTAGGTGTTGCACAATGGGGTCCGTTAGCGATCACGTTATGTGTAGTAGGTATCGTATACGCATCGATCATTGCGATCAAACAAAACAATATCAAAAATTTACTGGCCTATTCGTCATTGGCACACGTGGGATTAATTTCTGCAGGGATCTTTGCAATGAATCTCCATGGATTTCAGGGGAGTGTAGTGCAGATGTTGGCGCATGGTATTAATGTAGTGGGACTTTTTTATTGCGCAGATATCATTTTCAACAGGACCAATACACTGAGTATCGATGGTCTGGGTGGCATTCGAAATCTGGCACCAAAATTTACCACCATGTTTATGGTGATACTGCTGGGGAGTGTGGCACTGCCGTTGACCAATGGTTTTATCGGCGAATTTTTATTGCTCTATGGGGTGTATCAATACAATGTCTGGTTATGTGTATTTGCAGGTCTGACGATCATCCTGGGAGCGGTATATATGTTGCGCATGTTTAAAAAAGTGATGTTGGGAAATGTGGGATCGGGTGTGCAGAGTTTTCCGGATTTACATTGGAATGAATTTCTTGCACTGGGGATTATCGTTGTATTGGTTATTGTAATGGGATTATATCCCAAACCGGTACTTGACATCGCAGAACCTGCCTTGCAGCTTATTTTAGAAAAATCGATTGTACAGTAAATAAAATATCGTGTACACTTTAATCTTTACATGTTGTCTTGGTCTGCTCTGCCTGGTGGGAGAAATCCTCAATCTGCGCAGGTTACTCATTCCGATGATCCTGACAGGTCTCGCAGCCATTTTTGTTGTCAATGGTATGGAATGGGATTCGGCCGGCCCCATCATCATCGGGGGGATGGACATGTCTCATATGATGCGGGTCGATGCGTTTTCCGTTGCGTTTAGTGGTTTATCCATTTTTACGGCCATGCTGATCTTTGCATTGAGTGGTGATTTTTATAAAAACGAAGAACATCATCTTTCGGATTACCTCGCGATCCTGGTATTTGTTTTGACTGGTGCGTTAGTTCTCTTTTCGTTTTACAACATGGTGATGTTGTTTCTCGGCATTGAGATTGTTTCCATTTCACTTTATGTCATGGCTGGGAGTCGGAGACAGGATATAAGGTCCAATGAGGCGGGATTCAAATATTTCCTGATGGGTTCATTTGCTTCTGCGATTCTTCTCTTTGGAATTACATTGGTGTACGGCGCAACAGGGTCTTTTCAATTGGGTGAAATTGCTGCATTTGCATCAGGTGGCACTGATTCTACCTTATTGCACATCGGTGCATTGCTGATGATATCTGGTATGTTGTTTAAAGTTGCGGCGGTGCCCTTTCATTTCTGGAGTCCGGATGTGTATGAAGGTTCGCCTTCACTGGTGACGGTGATGATGTCAACGCTGGTCAAGGTGGCATTTTTTGCAGCATTCTACCGCATGATGTCGATTGGTTTCATTGGCATCTTTGACTTCACAGATGATATTCTATCGCTGGTAGCGGCGCTGACGTTAATAGCTGGCAACCTGATTGCGCTCAGCCAAACCAATTTCAAACGACTGTTGGCGTATTCAGGGATTTCGCATGCAGGGTATATGTTGCTTGCTATCTTAAGTGTTCAGAACAATGCTTCATCTGCGTTGTGGTTTTATGGTGCGGCCTATGTGCTTGCCACCATTGGAGCCTTCGCAGTGGCCATTCCGGTTTTCCATGCCAGAAATGATGAGACCATCGATGCATTTAACGGGCTCGGTAAAAAGAATCCTTTACTGGCAGGTTTATTAACAATCAGTATGTTGTCGCTGGCAGGTATTCCGCCACTCGCAGGATTTCTTGGAAAATATTACATCTTCTCCGAAGCCATCCGCAATGGTCATGTGTGGCTGACGGTCATTGCTGTCATAGCTTCTATCATCGG
>JBBREG010000239.1:0-5617 GCA_038203125.1 Chitinophagales bacterium | reverse complement strand
AACTAAAAACTAAAAGTTATAAAGTCAAAGGAAACATCTAACCGTTCGTAACGACAAATCACCTTGTAAAGACAAAGATTTATTAATCTTACAAAGGTCTTCAGTGTGCTTTGGCAACTTTTAGCTTTTTAGGTTTCTCTTTTTTAGCGTCTTGATGGGCGTGACGAGGATTGCGATTAGTTCACTGCAGTTTTGATGAAGTTTTTCAAACTCTTCCGAACTGATGTATAAACTTTTGTGCAGAAGTAGAAGCCAGTAGTCAGATTCATTTGCTTCCTACAAGGCGACTGTGAATTAGTTAATATAATCTGCATGACTGGCGGCAAATTCAGCATCGCATAATAGTGCCCCGACGGCTGTTCCGCTTCTCACAATCTACTTGCTCGACACAAATTATTTGTGTTTTTTTTGAAGTAATAGTGCGAGTCGAATTACGTGTAGAGCGAATTCAATACTCTTGTCGTGCAATGGTGATTGTTTCATAACTGGTTTAGTTTTCAGTGGTGAATGAATACACCTAATTTAATAAAAAAACAATAGAATGCAAACATCTTTTATCCTTTACTTTTATCTTTTACCTTTAACTTTTAGTTTTTAGTTTAACCATGCCTGACTTCATCCACCTCCATTGCCACACACACTACTCATTATTGGACGGTGCTTCACGTATACCTGCCATGATGGATAAGGCTGTTGCAGATGGTCAGAAAGGAATTGCGATCACGGATCATGGCAATATGTTTGGTGCTTTTGAATTTGTATCAGAAGCAAAAAAAAGAAATCTCAAGGCACTGGTAGGGTGTGAATTTTATCTCGTTGATGATCGTCACAAAAAACAATTCCAGACATCCAAAGGTGAACGGGATCATCGCTTTCATCAATTGCTTTTGGCGAAAGATCAGGATGGATATCAAAATCTCAGTAAGCTTTGTTCACTCGGATTTATTGAAGGCACGTACAGTGGGTTTCCCCGTATCGATCGCGAATTATTACTCCAATATCATAAAGGACTTATAGCTACAAGTTGTTGTATTGGTGCTGAAGTTCCACAAACCATATTATCAGGGGATTTAGAAAAAGCTGAAAAACTCCTGAAGTGGTGGCTCGATATATTTGGAGCGGATTACTACATCGAACTGCAGCGTCAGAAAGGACTCGAGACTATTGACAACACAGGAAAAAGTCAGGAAGATGTCAATCAGATCCTGTTAGGATTTGCAAAAAAGTATAACATCAAAGTCATCGCGACGAATGATGCGCATTACATCAACGAACAGGATGCACGGGCTCATGATATTCTGCTTTGTGTCAATACGGGAAAAAAAATGTCTGATCAGGGGCGGTTCCAGTTTCCCAGCACAGACTTTTATTTTAAGACGCAAGCTGAGATGAACCAGATCTTTTTTGACCTGCCGGCTGCGATTGACAATACCAATGAGATCTTTGATAAGATCACGGCTCCGAATCTTTCACGGGATGTATTGTTACCTAATTTTCCTGTTCCTGCAGGATTTGATGATCAGACAGTATTCCTAAGACACCTCGTCTATGAAGGTGCAAAACATAGATATAAAGAAATCACACCAGCCGTCAAAGAACGACTTGACTGGGAGTTGAGTGTGATTGATAAAATGGGTTTCAACGGGTATTTCCTGATCGTAGCCGATTTTATTGGCGCTGCCAGAACGATGGACGTAAGCGTTGGGCCGGGTCGCGGTTCAGGTGCCGGATCTGCAGTCGCATTTTGTCTTCGCATCACCAATATTGATCCGCTTAAATATAATTTGCTGTTTGAACGATTCCTTAATCCGGAACGCGTGTCAATGCCCGACTTTGATATTGACTTCGATGATGAAGGAAGGCAACGTGTCATCGATTATGTTGTAAAAAAATATGGTCGTAACCAGGTGGCACAAATTGTCACATTTGGTACGATGGCTGCAAAATCTTCTATACGTGATGTAAGTCGTGTACTTGAACTGCCCCTGTCAGATGCAGACCGGCTGGCGAAGATGATCCCCCTGACTCCAGGCACGACATTAGCCCATATATTCAAACCCGGAAAAAGTACAGAGGAGGATGCGCAATCCCGCGATATCGATAACATTCGGAAGCTGCGCGAGATTGAAAAACAGGAAACACACGAAGGAGAAATCCTTCGCCTCGCACAACAATTAGAAGGTACGGTTCGAAATACAGGCATTCATGCAGCCGGGATCATTATTGCTCCCGGTGATATCATGCAATACATTCCGGTTTGCACGTCATCGGAGACCACTTTATTGGTCACACAGTTTGAAGGGAATCTCGTCGAGTCGGCAGGCATGCTGAAGATGGACTTTTTGGGTCTCAAAACTTTGTCCATTGTAAAGGATACAATAAAGATTATTTCTGAAAGACATCCGGATGTTGGATTGATTGATCCTGATAATATCCCACTGGATGATGCAGCCACATATACTCTTTTTCAGAAGGGAGAAACCATAGGTATCTTCCAGTTTGAATCAACCGGCATGCAAAAATATCTGCGTGAACTTCAACCTAATAATATTGAAGACCTCATCGCGATGAATGCCTTGTACCGGCCGGGTCCAATGAATTATATACCCATGTTCATCAATCGGAAGCATGGACGCGAGCCCATTGACTATCCGCATGAATGGCTGACCAATCTGTTGAAGCCCACGTATGGTATTATGGTGTATCAGGAACAGATCATGGAAGCTGCACAAGTGATGGCAGGCTACAGCCTCGGTGCTGCGGATATGTTGCGCAGGGCAATGGGGAAGAAGAAGCTGGAGGAGATGGAGAAAAATCGGAAAATCTTCGTCGAAGGTGCAACCAAAAAGGGCGTACCGACGATCAAAGCCGATGAAATTTTCGAGATCATGTCCAAGTTTGCGAGCTATGGTTTCAACAGATCCCATAGTGCAGCGTATACCGTATTATCCGTTCAGACTGCCTGGTTGAAAACGCATTACCCTGCCGAGTTTATGGCAGCGGTATTGACGCATAATAAAAATGATATTATCAAACTCAATTTTTTCCTGAGGGAGTGTAAACGGATGAACATCCTGGTGTCACCCCCGGATGTCAATGAGAGTAATATCAATTTCACCGTAAATTCAAAAGGTGCCATCCGGTTTGGCCTTTCTGCCTTAAAAAATATGGGTGAAGGATCTGGTGAGGACATCATCAATGAACGAAAAGCAAATGGTCCGTTCCTGAATATTTTTGATATGACCTCACGCGTCAGTCTGAAGTCGGTGAATAAGAAAGCATTGGAAGCGATGGTGATGGGTGGTGCGATGGATTGTTTCCAGGGTACACATCGGGCACAATATTTTTTCCCAACAGACAAACACGAATCCCTGATTGAACATGCGATCCGGTACGGACAATCTGTCCAGGCACAAAAAGCACAATCACAATTGACCTTGTTTGGTGATATGTCCATGCAGATGTACACCGAACCAGAAATACCAATTGCACCTCAATGGTCATTGATGGAAAAACTGACCAAAGAAAAAGAAATCACGGGTATCTATATGTCAGGTCATCCATTGGATGATTACAGATTGGAGATTGAACATTTTACCAATTGTCCGCTTGATATGGTGACATCCTACAAGGATAAACACCTGAAAGTGGCGGGCCTGGTGACTACTGCGGATCATCGCATCACACAAAAAGGAACAGGGTGGGGGATCTTTACGCTCCAGGATTTCAGAGGTTCACTTGAAGTCAAAATGTTCAATGAGGATTACAGGAAGTACAAGGAATTATTCGAAGTAGGTACTGCATTGTTTATTGAAGGATTTTATCAGCTAAGCTGGAAAGGGCAGGATCATGAATTCCGCATTACTTCTGCACGGCTGCTTGACAGTATCGGGGAAGAATTGACAAAATCCATTACGGTCAAAATTTCGATTGATCAGCTTGATCAGTTTTTACTTGAAAGTCTTGACAGGATCTGTGATGCGCATAAAGGGCGACACAAGTTTAAACTCCAGGTATATGATCGGGAAGATGATTTTATCCTTGGCCTGATCTCCAAATCGAACAAGGTGAATGCTGCCAGTGCATTTATTGAGGATCTGGATGCGCTGGGGATTAAATACAAGCTGAACTAAGCACATCCTTTTTCTTAGGAGTTTGATCCGGACAATGTCTTGTTTCCGTTAAAGTATTGTTATAACTCCTCATTACTGCATCATACAATAGGGTTTCCAGGTTAATATTGACAGATGCAATTGTTACTTTTTCTGGCTTCCTCGTGGTTCTCTTTTTCTGCTCACCTGATGAGTGAGAGCGTGCCTTTGGAGACAGGGGATTCCTTAAAAATCCCTGTCCTGACCTATGAACAGCTCAGGCCCCTGTTGCATCAGGATAATGACACAACCTATGTAGTTAATTTCTGGGCTACCTGGTGTGTGCCATGTGTTCAGGAGCTTCCGCACTTTATGGACCTCGATTCCATGTATCAGGGAGAGGCTTTTAAGCTGGTGATGGTGAGCATGGATTTCAAGAAAGATTATCTTCGCAAACTTCAGCCCTTTGTTACGGAAAGAAACCTCGATGACAATGTCGTCGTGCTTGAAGACCAGGATGCTAATTTCTGGATCGGGGATATTGAACCTACCTGGGGCGGATCGATTCCGGCGACACTTGTGTACAAAGGAAAAGAGAGATTATTTTTAGAACGAACTTTCCATAACCTGGACGAGTTAACACAAATAGTAAAACCATTTTTAAACCTATAATTATGAAACATCTTATCGGCAAATTACTGATTGCCATGCTTGCCATCACATTCATCAGTGCGATATCTCCCGTAGATGATGGATATAAAGTCGGCGAACAGGCCGCTGATTTCTCCCTGAAGAATGTTGACGGTACTATGGTATCGTTGAAAGATTATAAAGGTGTGAAAGGTTATATCGTCGTATTTACCTGCAACACATGTCCCTATGCAGTGATGTATGAAGACCGTATCATCGAGCTTCATAAAAAATATGAGCCCCTTGGATATCCAGTAGTTGCCATTAATCCAAATGATCCGTCAGTCAAAGCAGGGGATGATTTCGCTGGTATGGTGAGCCGTTCAAAAGAGAAAAACTTCCCGTTCAAATATCTTTTTGATGATGGACAAAAAGTATATCCACAATTCGGTGCCACGCGTACGCCCCATATCTATTTGCTGGATGCTAACAGGTATGTACGGTATATTGGCGCGATTGATGATAATGCACAAAATCCTTCAGAGGTAAGTGTCAAATACCTGGAGAATGCGATCAATGCTTTGCAATCCGGCAACAATCCAGATCCGTCAGAAACTAAAGCTATTGGTTGTACGATCAAAGTAAAAACCTGATCATAAGGTTATAAATAAAAAAGGCGTCATGTTTTCATGACGCCTTTTTTATTTCTATTGATCTGTTTTCCCGGATTCTTGATTATCCTTTTTCAGTCCGGGTGTCGGATGTTTGAATCGACCATTCAATTTTAGTTGATGCATCAGGATCCATTCGATTTGTCCGTTCGCGCTGCGGAATTCATCCGCAGCCCACTTCTCAAGTGCGTTATATACATCTTCGTCGACGCGGAGGACAAACTT
>JBBREG010000238.1:0-5650 GCA_038203125.1 Chitinophagales bacterium | reverse complement strand
ACACTTCGGCTTAATTATCTGTCGGCGCGAAGAAAAGTTTCGCTGAGTCGAACGATCCCTCGCGAGATGGTGAGTCATTTGGTTCCAACAACAGATATACAATCCAAATGGTATGGAAGCAGCTATGGTGGATTTTTTATTATCCCCACCCTTCTTCAATCATCCTCCATTGTTTATTCATTTGGCATAGGCAAGGACATTTCCTTTGATGAGAAAGTAATTAAAGAACACGGATGTAATATTTACGCTTTTGACCCTACTCCAAATTCAATTAAATGGATCGCCGGCCATAAATTATCCCCACTGTTTCAATTTCATCCATACGGAATCAGTGTTCATTCGGGAGTTTCGACATTTTATCTGCCTGCTAATCCAAAGTATGTATCAGGAAGCTTACATCAGGATAATACCACTCCCGAAAATATTGCAGTAGATGTACAGATGCAATCCCTAAGTAGTATTTGTCAAAAATTTGGACATACACATATTGATGTGCTGAAAATGGATATTGAAGGAGCAGAATATGAAGTTTTAGAAAATATTCTGAACCTGCCTATAACTATCGATCAGATCTGTGTCGAATTCCACGATCGTAACACAATTGCGTCAACACCAAAGTCAAAAGTAACCACAGATTTGTTAAAACATCATGGTTATGAAATTTACGCGGCATCCATTTCATTTGAAGAAATTTCATTTGTGCATAACCGCAAATTGAAATAATGAGACGGGTTTGTATCAACCAAAAACCTTAAAGTATTTTTTAACAAAGCCTGCACCGCCATAAGTAGTGAAGTAATATAGGATGGATTTCAAATTGAGACCAGATTTTCTCAAAAACCGTCTCGCCTTTTGCATCTCGCCTTTAACATAGTAGTATCGGCCAAGAGTCCCATTTACCTTTTGCACTCCTTCCATAACTTCAGCCGGATATTCGGTCTGATATTGTTTTAATGTTTTTAGTGAATACGTATAATCGCTCATCCTGTAGCGCTCATCCATAGACAGATTTTCACCTTCCACATGTCGCAGGTATAATGACTCGCAAAGCTCCACGGAATCTCGTTGATAAAAAAGCCTGAGAATCCAGTCAAAATCAACTGCTCCGAATTCTTCTTCAAACAAAATATGTTTTAGCTCAGCACGGAATAATATATTTCCCATGTATACAAATTGCCCACGGGGTCTTTTAGAAAGTTTTTGAATAAAAGTGAAGTTGACAGGATAATAGTTGACAGTATTTCCTGATTCCGTTGCGCCATTAATCCGGTCTGTTTTTTTTGCGCCTTCAACTAACGTATACCCGGAAGTAACAATAGGAGCACGATCTGCCAAAGGCAATAGTTTGATGATCCTATCCTTCATCCATTCATCATCATGATCCGCAATACAGATATAATCACCTGTGCATACTTCAAGACCCAGATTACGACCACGATTAGGCCCTCCGGAATTCAGGTCAGTACTGAGAACAAATACAGGATTATTTTTCAGTACGGCCAGGGTGCCATCCGTAGAACAATCATCAACGGTAATTACCTCAATTAAAAAGGTAGTATCAATACCGTCTTGCTTATAAATAGAGTCCAGCGTACGCTGAATCACTTTTTCAGAATTATACGTCGTCAATATAACAGAAACAGTTTTCAAAGCTTAGGATCAGGTAAGGAATTGATTTAGATCAGCCAAATGTAATTGAATGCATAAATATGGATCAAGAGTTGAAAAATCACCTTACCTCAGAAATCATCAGGGGTTGATCCAAACCACCCGTAGACTCTCTTAAGGATGCTTACTTTTACATCTCTTCAATTTGAACCTTAGATACAATGAATAAATATTTCTGTTGCCTCCTATTTACAATTTGTGGAATGGGAGTATCTCCATCTTCCGCTCAATCCATCACCCGACAGGATTCCCTTCGACGCTTCATCACACCTGAACGTGCCTGGTGGGACATCCGGCACTACGACCTGGCAGTCACCTTCGATATCAGCAACAAAAAAATTAAAGGCTCCAATACGATCTCGTTTGATGTGCTCACGACATATCAGGTGATGCAAATTGATTTGCAGGAACCCTTGAGCGTCACGCACGCCTCTTACAGAGGCACGTCCCTTGCTGTTAAAAAGGAAGGAGACGTGTATTGGATCACCTTCCTATCACCCCTGCCAGCAGGGACCAGTGACCAGGTAACCATCTATTATGAAGGTACTCCCATCGAGGCTGTCAGACCCCCCTGGGATGGTGGCATTACCTGGTCAAAGGATGAAAACGGCGACCCATTTGTAGCATCATCCTGTCAGGGCATCGGCGCCAGTGTATGGTGGCCATGCAAAGAACACATGTATGATGAACCCGATAGTATGCTTATACGTATCACCACACCCCCTTCCCTGACAGATGTATCCAATGGCCGTCTCCGGAAAATCGAATATCATCCCGATGGCTCACGCACATGGCATTGGTTTATCTCCAATCCGATCAACAATTATGGGGTGAATGCCAACATCGCAAAGTATACCCATTGGACAGATACACTACAGGGTGAAAACGGCGTGCTGGATCTGGACTTCTACGTTCTTGAAGATCATTATGAAAAAGCGCGCACTCATTTTGATGACGTGTATAAAACCCTGCGCGCATTTGAATATTGGTTTGGCCCCTATCCTTTTTATTCAGATGGATATAAACTGATCGAAGTGCCATATCTCGGCATGGAACATCAGAGTTCTGTCACCTATGGCAATAAATTCATGCAGGGATATCTCGGTCGGGACCTATCTACTTCGGGATGGGGACTCAAATGGGATTTCATCATCGTTCATGAAACTGCTCACGAATGGTGGGCCAATAATATTACGTATGAGGATATCGGTGACATGTGGATCCATGAATCCTTTGCCAATTATGCAGAATCCCTTTTCCTGGATTACCACTTCGGTACAAAGGCTGGAAATGAATATGTGATCGGCACCCGGCACAACATCGAAAATTCATCGCCGATCATAGATGCTCACTATAATGCCCCGGACTCACGCGATATGTATTACAAAGGCGGCAACATGCTGCATACATTACGCACGTGGCTAAAAGATGATGGATTGTTTCGCAATATGCTTCGTGGCATGCAGAAAGAATATTATCATAAAACAGTAACCTCTGCGCAGATTGAAAACTATATGTCAACTTTTACCGGAAAAAATCTGGATCCTTTTTTTGATCAGTATCTGCGCGACACACGGATTCCTGTGTTAGAATATATGATCAAAGGGAAATCTATACGGTATAGATATGCCAATGTAGTTGATGGATTTGCAATGCCGGTGGATGTGTCAATAGATAAGGGCGAAATGACGCGAATTAACCCATGTGAAAACTGGGAGGAGATCAAAACAAAAAACACACCCAAATCGCTTCAGACAGATCCGAATTTTTATATCCATACAAAGGAAGTTTCAAAAAAGTAAGGTGCCATTCATCATAAATGTGGGCCGGCGATCCTTCGACCCCCAACCCACTGACGCGACAAACGTCAATGGTATAGAGACATCTCGGACATGCATGCGTTGCATATGAAACAAATTCCTGACATCACACCACATCAGTATGTGGAATTGGTCACCTCCCTCTTTCTGCACAAGGCAGATCCGTTATATGCCGAAAAACAAATGGCGTATATGCGCCACCAGTTTGAATATTGCGGCCTAAACGCCAAAATCTGGTACCCGATGGCGAAAGCTATTTTTAAAGAACATGGTATGTTCCAAGGGAAGGAGCTAAAGCTTTTTGTCGAACTCTGTTTTGATCAATCATATCGCGAAGTATTATATGTAGGAATTGAGATGCTGCAACGCAGATTGCCAGAGGTATCTGCATCATGGATTCAGGTGTTGGATAAATGTATGGTCACACACTCCTGGTGGGATACTGTGGACTGGCTAGCCAAACTGGCAGGAATTCATTTCAAAAACTATCCTCACCTCCAGCACGACTATTGTTACAAATGGATAGAAGGCTCTAATATGTGGCTCCAACGTGCAGCGATCATTCACCAACTTTTTTATAAAGAGGACACGAATGAAAAACTTTTATTCGATCTTATCAGACAAAAGTCAGCGGATAATGAGTTTTTTATCCGCAAAGCATGTGGATGGGCGTTGCGTCAATATTCGAAAACCCGTCCAAAAGCAGTGACCAGATTTGTGGATCAGCACGACCTGTCACCCCTCACCCGCAAGGAGGCCCTCCGCCTTATTGTCTAATTATTAACGTAAACTATTGAAATCTAAGAGTTAAATTCGCACCCACAATCCCCCAAACCTCTCCTGTCATCAGCATACCCGGAAAGAACAGCCGGTAAGTAACTATACCAATTGTGGTATATGAATTGTACGTCTAGATTTATGAGGATCAGTTTTATACTTCTATTTATAACCTTAGTGACCTGCCACCTCGTCTCAGGTCAGAAACCTGTGGCTTCTGCTACACAGGTTTTGTTCAGTTCAGGGACTCCAGATATCTTCTCACCTTTCTCCATTTCAGACCTGGCCAAAAATGATTTTAGTGATTATATAAGTCAAAGCCAGGAGGTAAACCTGAGTATTGATGTCCTCCATGAAATCACCCGTACAGCACCAGAATTGTTGCAATTACAGTTGCCGGAATCACTGAATATTGAACTTGATCTCTATAGGACAACGATCTATAGCAGCAGCGCACAAGTCAAAACCAGCAGTGGAGAAAAGAGGCTGCCAAATCCGAAACATCTTTTTTACCGTGGCATGATTCATGGTGATCCGAATTCCATTGCTATCGTCAGTGTATTTGAAGATGAAATCCGCATTTTGTTCGCAGATGCAAATGGGAATAAGCGAATTCAGAAAAATCAGGACGGTACATATCTTTTGTTTAAAGATCAGGATATATTGGTCCCGAGGACTGATGTTTGCTCTGTAGATGACAGCGAGCTGTTCGGCAATTCTCCTCCGGTATCGACTTCACGCTCATCCATGACGGGCAATTGTGTAGAAGTGTATGTGGAAGCTGATTTTAAATCGTATCAGGATAACGGATCCAGTGTTACACAAACCGAAGCATGGATAGCTGCATTATGGAATGAAGTGATCACGCTGTATGACAATGAAGCCATTCCTGTATTGGTTTCAGATATGTTTATTTATACCTCCACTGATCCATTTGCAGGGCTCGGCTCAACGAGCGCCATTCTAACTGCATTTGTAAATCATATTGATACAATTTCTTACAATGGTCGACTTGCACATTTTCTCAGTACACGTTCGTTGGGAGGGGGCATTGCATACATCAATGTCTTGTGTTCCAATTCTAATCCATGTGCGGTAAGTACATCTCTCAGTACAAATATTGTCCCGTTTCCAACCTACAGTTGGAGTGTCGAAGTCGTGACACATGAGATGGGACATAATATGGGTTCACCGCATACACATAATTGTTCATGGAATGGTAACAATACGGCGATAGATGGATGTGGACCGGCCGCGGGATATAGTGAAGGATGTAACGCCTCATTGCCCCCATCAGGCACCATCATGAGCTATTGTCATCTGGTCAGTGGCGTAGGAATAAACTTCAATAATGGTTTTGGAGTGCAACCAGGCGACCTGATCAG
>JBBREG010000237.1:0-5673 GCA_038203125.1 Chitinophagales bacterium | reverse complement strand
GATCAGTAATATCACCCGCAAAGAAGACACGGCTACAGCCATCGGTATGTTTGCCGGCTTTCAAAGTATCTGTGCATTCATAGCAAGTGCGATGACAGGATTTATATGGTTTCAGTTTGGCGCCACGTTTGCGTTTATCACTACCTCTGTGATTGCTGTGGTTGTTGTGATATACTTCCTCTTGATGAAAAGTGAGAGAGTGAGAGAGATGAGAGAGTGAGAGTGAGCAAAGTGAGCAAAGTGAAAGAACAGAACGATTTCAACCCTGAAGGGGTTCCATATCAATAACCACGGGTGCAACCCGTGGAAAGAGAACGAACACAAATGATACGCCCGATCCTGAAGGGATCGTACCTTGCCGTGTATAGCAATCCCCGACCATTCGAAATCATATCATGGACAATCCTGATCACCAGACACCCGCACAACTCCTCCCCATTTTTTATGCAACCAATAACCTGGGCATGGACGGAGGTCAAAGCAGCCCCGTCGTGAAAATGGACATCATGAAAGGCGTGCATTTTTATATTCCAAATTTCGATGCACGCCGCAAAGCAGTATTATGGCATGACATCCATCACCTGGTCACCGGATATTCAGCATCCAGTTTTTTAGGTGAATGTGAAATTAGTGCCTGGGAGATAGCATCTGGTTGTCGCAACTATTGGGCTGCATTTCTGATCAACACATCAGGTGTGTTACTTGGCTGTCTGATCAATCCACACAAAATCATCCAGGCCTACGCACGCGGCCGTCGTACAAAAAATTTTTATCACAATTTATATTCAGAAGAGAAAGTTCTGAACACACCTCTTGCAGAGCTTAGAGGGTGGTTATTACTGGATAAGCATCCAAAAACCACCAAAGCCAATTTCCTTGATATAATTTCATTGGATGGATTTTTAATATTTGCCCTGATATATGCATCTGTTTCCATTGTGACACTTCCTTTTTTGCTTCTTTATAATGCCTGGATCATGATGAATAATCCATTAAAAAAGTAAGTCCACCCGCACGGCCGGGAAGAAACCACAATTCACCTGGCCGGGATTGATCATTGTGTGTATCGGAATTCCGATTTACTGTATGGCATTAGCTACCAGGAAGAACATGAGAACATGAGAACATGAGAACGTGAGAACGTGAGACTGTGAGAACATGAGAACAATCGTGTTTCTCAACCACTCACCACTGACCACTGACGATTCACGATTAACCATTGCATAATCTAGTTTCCCGCAGATTTCGCAGAAAACTATTAACCAGTTATTACCAGTGCCACACACCACGGTTCCTGAGCTGTAGCACATGGTTGCGTGTAGCAAGTCGAAGGACTGACGATTCACGATTGACGATTTTCAAATCTTTACCAGCTTCTCCATCTGAATGTGTCCTGTATCATTTTTAATTTCAACATAATACATACCACCTGATAAGTTCTCAAGTCGAAGTGTTTCCTTCCATGAAGTTCCTTTTGGAAGAATATCTTTTTTGAAAAGGACTGTGCCGGCAAGAGAATATATCGTCAGCTTCATTTTACCCTCAATCGCATCATCTCCTTGTATGGTCACCTGAGAAGAAGTAGGATTAGGGTGCAGCGAAATTTTCTGTTTTATTTTTTCTTCATCAACACCTACCAATGTACTTTCCAAAAAGATATCATCGAGGTACATATTATTTCCATAGCCTGATTGATTCAGGAATTTAATGGTGATATACTGTCCTGCATATTCTGATAAATCAATCTCGACCAGACGCCATTCTTCGCAAGATTGAGGAGAAAAGGGCTGGTACTCATACAGCAAGCCAGGTCCTTCTCCACTACTGGTGGTACTTAGCTCAGCACCTCCGCTTCTGAAAATAGTATTGTAGGTTGTACCACAATTATTTGACAACAACACTTTGAGTGAATCAATGAAGAAATTGCCATCGTAGTAAGGTGCATATGCAACTTTGAAATAAAGTGTTGGATCATGTACCTGTGTCAAATCCATATTGTACGGAAGTATGATTTCATCACGACCATAACTGCTGTAATTATAATTGTCTACAACATAAGCAGTGTCACCATCTGTATCGCATGTCGTCAGACTAACAGGCGTCCAGGTGATACCATCATCCGGATTACTGATGGTGAAATATTCTTCATCAAGATCAAAATCAATAAACGGCGGTATTTCCCCAACCTCCGGATCTAATACCTCGATCATGCCAGGAATAGTTTTAGTGGAGGTTCCATTTGGATTGGTCACCTTCAATGTCACATCATGCAGACCCGGATACGGATATATCACTTTTGGATTTCTTACATCAGAAGAAGAAGGCACACCTCCATTAAATGTCCATTCCCATGTAGCATCCGCATGGGACAGCATGGAGAAATCATCAAACCGAATGGTATCTCCCGGACAGGAAGTGATACGCTTGTTGACCATCGGTTGTGCTACAGGTCGTGAAGGAACTGCGAATGGGGCTTCCCATATCCCCTTGCCATACGCAGCCAACCGGAGTTTATGTTCTTTATAAAAGGGTCGAAGTATACAGGTAGCAATCTGCACGGGCAATCCATCTTGATATGGTAACCATTCACTCATCGTATCATCCCTGTACCAAATCGTTCTGAACGTGCCGAGATAAAGACCACCATCTGTACCTCCCTGGTGGAGTATGTAACTTATGTGTTCACTACTGAGCGCCGGAGTTGTAAGATTTTCCCAATCCGTCCCGCCATTTAAAGAAGTGTATATTTTTTCACCATCATTTCCATCTGCATATGCAACCCAGATTCTTTCTTCATCTTCCGCACTTACTGCCAACAGTACTCTGCGCGCATACCCGGGAGGCAGTGTAAGTTGAGCCCACGATTGTCCACCATCCATACTTTTCCATAATAATCCCGGGTCCCAGGAGTATTCATCGCGTTGAAATACATACATCACCCGTGGATTACTTCGACTGATTTCAAAACTCATCGCCCTCGCATTGATGTCAGTGCCAAATTCATGAAGTACCTGAAAGGATGCACCACCATCGGTTGTTTTCCAAATTTTATTTTCATTGGTGACATAATAGGTATTCCATGATATCGGATCCCATTCCATCTCACCACTCTCTGCATCGTAATAACTTTCATTCGGATATTTTCCAATTGAAAAATACTCTGCATACCCATTTTGTGATTCGGGTAAGATGACACCACCGATATCAGAAAAATATGTGATGCGACCTTCGGCAGGATTTACATATCCCGTTGGTGCTTCACCACCACCCAGACTCAGGACTTCACCCGGCATCCAGTTTTCATGCCATCCGGAATTTCCGTTATGATATCTGCCTCCGACGAGAATGTCTTCATTCCATCCTGTACCAAATCCCCAATAGTCAGAACCGGTAATACCACGATTGCGTGCATAATGAGTTTCAAAATTATCATTTGAATATTCAATGCCGCCATCGCTCGTCATCCAGATATCATTCCCATTCATTTCAATTTCCTGGCAATCGGGATGGACATAATTAAAATCATTGCCGCAATATCCGCCGATACACGTGAATGTTGCAGCGCCATCTGTTGAATACCATAGGTTCAGAAAACCTGCCATGACAAAATCAGCATTTGTATCTGAAACATCAAAGCCCAGGTTGTAATACCCCTGGTGATATCCCCCTGTACGACCGATCGTGGCCATATTTGGGTGATTAGTTTCATCCCATGGGCCGCCGGCAGGAGGATTGGGGAGTGTCCATGTTTCACCAGCATCATCAGAGCGATAGATGCCGATAAATCCGGAGTCATCAGTTTTAGCCTCACCAATTAATACAGCATACACGCGATTGGGATCAGCTTTCGTAACAGCCAGCCGTGCGCCACCATCGTTACGTCCTTCCAAATCGGAGAAATACCAACCCGGGTCCTTAGCAGTCCAGGTCAGGCCAGCATCTGACGATTTATAAAACCGACAGATGCCGGCAGCAGGGTCATTTCGCACCAGGAACACAACCTGCGGATCATCAGATTTCCATTCAATGTCATAGCATGGAAATTCTAAAACGCGATTCCATGTGTCACCTGCATCATTACTCCTGTAGAGACCTGCCTGTGTTGCAGCGAGCACAATCGTATCCTGCGCAGGATGGACAAGTATTTCGTTCGGATAAGCTTCCGGTTCTTCCATGATGAGAGACCAATTGATGCCGCCATCCATTGATCGATGGATCCTGTTGTGTTCTCCTGCATATATAATATCAGGATTGAACGGATGCACTTCCAATGCAGTTACTGCGGAAATATTGATATCACGTGATACACAAGACCAGCTGAGACCCCTGTCAATGCTCTTATAAATTTCGGATCCTTCGGTACCACAATACACGATGTCGGGATGCGACAAAGACTGATCTAAACAGTAGATATTGGATTGTGATGATTTGGCCAGAGGCGATGGTCCTGTATTCGTATTAAACGTTTCAACGGGACCCAATACGGACCATTGGGAACCCTGCCGGTTGAAATTGAGATTTGTATTTTTCTTTTTTATATCAACCAGTCGTTGTTGAAACGAAGAAAAATCTTCACCCGCAGGACGTTTTTC
The DNA here is from genome assembly GCA_038203125.1 of Chitinophagales bacterium. GTDB lineage: Bacteria > Bacteroidota > Bacteroidia > Chitinophagales > Saprospiraceae > Opimibacter. The sequence goes on along the minus strand of JBBREG010000237.1, from coordinate 1,081 downwards.
ATAACCCTGATGATCAATGAAGGGGGTGACATCGCGGCGCCATTTTTTATAATATTGGGTATAGGTCGTTTTTAAGGCAGGGTTGGATTGACGCCAGATCCTGTATTCATCATCTACCTGCCATATATTGGGACGTTCGGTGTACATCCGGACTGCCCATGATGGAAGGGTTTCACCTGCAGACGGGCTGACCTTACTAATGGATTGGGCGGTAATGAAAACGGTGCTGCAAAAGAAAGTAAGGGTCAAAAGATATTTCATAACAAGCTGATATAGGGCAAAGATATTAATGCTTAGGTCAACGATGTATGATTTGTTAGGGAGATATACTTTATGTTCGTAGTCGGATATGAAAAATCTTTCTTTGCGTAACGTAATCATCATCGGCCCCGCACACCCGCTCAGAGGAGGTCTTGCGACGTTCGATCACCGATTGTGTAAAGAATTTATAGATCAGGGCGATGACTGTACGATTTACTCCTACTCACTGCAGTATCCATCGGTTTTTTTTCCCGGCACTTCACAATTTACTGACGAACCTCCACCTGCAGGAATCAAAATAAAATCTGCGATCAATTCGATTAATCCCGTCAATTGGATCCTTGTAGGTAATGAGTTAAGGAATATGAAACCAGATGTAATAGTTGTTCGCTATTGGCTTCCGTTTATGGGTCCGGCACTGGGAACGATCTTAAGAAAAGTCAGAAAAAATAAACATACCAAAATCATTTGCATCGCCGATAATATCAGCCCCCATGAAAAGCGTCCCGGAGATGATGCATTTACAAAATATTTTATCAAACCTGTACATGCTTTCATTACGATGAGTGAAAAAGTGATGTCGGATCTGCGTAAAATTGAAAATCAAAAACCTGCATTGCACGTAAGCCATCCCCTCTATGATAATTTTGGTGAAGGCGTATTAAAAAAGGTGGCACGATTACATCTTGGCATCGATCCGCACCTAAAAGTCATCCTGTTTTTTGGCTTTATCCGAAAGTACAAAGGATTGGATATGCTGCTGGAAGCAATGGCAGATGATCGTATCAGAAGCGCCGGGATAAAATTGCTGGTGGCTGGT
>JBBREG010000236.1:0-5701 GCA_038203125.1 Chitinophagales bacterium | reverse complement strand
TGATCAAGTTTTTTTGTGGAAAAATTATAGACATAGCTCCACTCACGTGTCGAATACCGGTAGATGGCTTCCGTACCTGTTGTGAGGATGACTTGAGTTTCATCATCGCTGAAGGTGTAATCATCAATTTGTTTGTCATTGCGCGGGAGGTTGAGAAAATTTCCATCCAGCAGCGTGTCTACCAGTTCGCCTGTTGTGAAATCATATTTCAGGATGTAATTGCCGCGGTTGGCCGTGTAATGGCGTCCGTCGTTCATGAACCGAAAACCTGGGATTCCTTTGGACCGGTAGGCACCATTGGCCCAGAGGTCGTCCATCGTGATGGTCTTTTGGGCATGGAGTGGGGCGATCGTGGTGAAAAGGAACAGGGCCAGCAAGGACCAGGAAAACCGGGTATACTTCATGATACGATGTTGATAAGTGATGAGGAGACAAATCTCGGTAATTGGTTGTGTATGGGCAAGGTGCCAAGGTTGTCGTGGTCTATGAAACGGAGGGGATGATCTAAATAATGTGGGGGGTGGGGTGAAGGGGGTGTTAAAGGGATAAGTGGATATCGAAGAAATAGGATCTGCGGTTGAGCATCTGGAAATGATGGCTGAGCGTACACAAGTAATGCCAGGAGACGTGGCCAAACGATATGGCAAAAACTGCTAAAGGAAGAAGTGGGTCAGACCTTCATAGGGAGCATTTATGAAAATAGAGGATGTTGCAGTTGGACCAGATTCAATTTTATATATTTCGTATTATGAAAAATATCTTGAACATGGGGCGGGAGTATTTGCCTACAGACTGGTGTCGATATTAAATGATAATAAGAGTGACGTTAGGATTGGGAATGTGACTTTGATCAGGTAAAGTTTCTGTTTTATATCACATGGTTATTAAATGCGACCAATACCACTACAGCAATCCTATTTCCCCAACGGCGTCCGTATCCCCGCCTGCAATGTCACACTTCGCAGATGCTTCCCATTGTTGGTACTGAACTTAATCTTCGGCACCTGGTATTGCAAAGCAGACTGAAGGAAAAGGATCTTATCACCGAGCACAGCATACTCAACTCCTCCACCCAAATTAGCTGTGACAAAGTTTTTAGTGCTGAGTGGTGCTCCATCCCGTATGTGCTCTCTAACACGTTTTGTTTCCCGAATCGTTTGAGCAAGTGCAGGATCATTATTTGGGTTTTCACCAAAAGACAACGATGGAAAGTGATATTTGATCACCACATCAACATTGGATTGGGCAATCACATTGATACCAAATCCGCCCAGTGCATAAAACTTCAAAGGACCTTTATGCGCAAACCGATACCGGTATTGAACCGGTACTGTCAGCAATTGTAACCGCATGGCCTGAAAATCAACAGTTCCATTGTCAAACACACCACCCACAATCAATTGGCGGCCCGGAAGGAATGTCTTCGAGCTGTAAATGATACCTGTTTCCAGCGACCATTTCGGATGACCTACACCGATGGTAAAACCACCACCCAGGCTGGTACTTGGAATCCCCTGCTGCGGAAAAATAATCTGTTTCCCCGCACTATACAATTTGTCTTCTGGCATCCGCAGCCGGTTGTAATCCATTTGTGCGATGACCCCAAATTCGGTAAATCTTCGTGGACGTTGTTTTACATATTTGGGTGTAGGTAGTTCATTTTTATTCCAGGAGATAGGTCTGAAGGATGTAGCCAGAAAGTCTGCACTCACAACATCGTGACGAGTGTCGTCTTCATATTTGAAAAGTGACGGTACACCCGGTGTTGCCGCTGTAATAGATTTTATTTCTGCTCCCTGGTCTTCACTCCTCTTGGAAGTTACCGGTGTGATGACTCCGCTGATGGATTGTAATTCTACCGGAATGGATACAATATCACCTGCTCCCGCAGGATCTGTTGTACTCGTAACCGATTCCATCGCAATTGGTGCACTTCGATCCGTATCAGGGTCTGCGTGGGCTGCAAAAGAAGTATTTGCAGCCGGATACTTTTCAGTCACTGGGGTAGTAGGTATGACAGGATCTGAATGATATTTTACACTATTGGTTGTAGGCGTAGACGACATCAAATTACCGGATGAACTATTAAAATCCTTACGGGTACTTTGAGCTATGCTTTCTACATCTGCATTGTTGTTTGTTGCTAGTACAGGATCACCAAGCAGCATATCACCTTTTCCGGGAGTCGCATCTGCTCTGTCAGTTCCGGGCGCTGATGGATCGTGTTGAGGTTGACTGGCTGGTTGTTCCTGATGATTGTTATCAAAAGGTAATTTGTCCATATGACTCATCTTCAAGACGGTCAACAACAGCAGGATAACTGCCGTTACCTCCACTACTTTAAAGGCAATAAGTTTTGTCCTCAGGTATCCGATGCCTGAGATATGGGACAATAATTTCGACCAGGTATGCGGCTCATATTGAGTTTGAAAATCTTGGATACGGCGGCGCACAGTTTCGTCAAAGTGTTCATCCGTATCAAGGGAAGATTCTATTCGGTCCCAGCCGGCGGATTTTTGGCCGGTGAATTCGAACGATGATAATGGCTCGCGGAGACCTTCATCGAAGTCGGCATCTTTTGTGATTGCATCAAAATATTCGTGTTCATGGTGATAGTCTGAAAATGCGGTCCAGTCAGGATGCATTTCATCAGGTGTATAGTTGCCCAGGATATCTTTCAGAGTTTCCTCCCACTCCTTATTTTCCATTTCTTCCCATTGTAACCGCAAGTAAATCTTTAAGCTTCGAGCGTGCTTTCACCAGGTTGGACCGGCTTGTGCTCTCGGTGATCTCCAGGATATCGGCAATTTCCTTGTGGGAAAAGCCCTCTACGACATAAAGATTAAACACAGAACGATAAGCAGGTGACAACTGCTGTATGCATTTAATGATTTCCTGAACCGTCAGTCGGCTGAGTGCATCCGGATCTGATGATTGTACGCTGAAAGCTGTCTCCAAATCGTCTGTTCGGCGCCGTGATTGCATCCGGTAGTAGTCAATTGCTGTATTGACGATGATGCGGCGCATCCAGGCGATCAGAGAGGTACCAGGCTGGTATTTATGGATGTTATTGAGAATCTTGATAAATCCCTCATGTAGGATGTCTGATGCGTCATCCTGGTTACTCGAATAGCGAAGGCAAACGCCCATGAGGACGCTGTAGTTTTGTTCATAAAGCTGCTTCTGTGCCCACCGTTCCTTGGCGACACAGGCTTCTATGAAATCCCGCTCTTGTTTCTCCAGGCTGATTGATAAACTCATAAGTAGATGAAATATCGGAAAAAATCCGGCCATTGCAGCCAGACCAGGCCCTGTTATTCATTAACGTCCTGTTAAATCTTTTAGCTGCGCCACCGGGGACGTATAAAAGACACGAATTCAATACCTTTCCCCCTTATGGAAGCCTCTTTAGAAACCTTACAATACCCGGTCGGCAAGCACACCTGGCCGATAGTCGTTACCGATCAGGAAGTGCATCAAGCCATGAGGAGTATTGCAGCCTTTCCCGACAAAATCCAGCATGCGACTGAACGTCTTGAAAAGATCCGGCTGGATACACCCTACCGTCCGGATGGCTGGACAGTCAGACAAGTCGTGCATCATGTAGCGGATAGCCATCTAAATGCCTACATGCGATTCAAATTGGCGCTGACAGAAACTGACCCGATCATCAAACCTTATGATCAGACACGCTGGGCGGAATTGACTGACAGTACCCTGCTACCACCACAGATATCATTTCCGATCATCAGGAGCATTCACACACGTTGGGTGATCATTATGGAAAATATGAAGCCGGAAGAATGGGATCGTGTCTTTATACATCCGGAACATGGTAAGCCTATCTCGTTACGACAAGCGGCGATGTCGTATGAGTGGCACGGCAATCATCATCTGGCGCATGTTACGAAGCTTGCGGAGCGGATGTCATGGTAATTTGATAATCGGTGTTCGGTAATCGGTGTTCGGTGGTCAGTAGTCAGTAGTCAGTGGTCAGTAATCGGTAATCGGTAATCGGTGTTCGGTAATCGGTGTTCGGTAATCGGTAATCGGTGTTCAGTGTTCAGCAGTTTTATTTGTTCAGTAAAAAGGTAAAAGGTAATCGCTAGAAAGGTAGTCGGTAGTTGGTAAGTCAGTGAACAGTATTTGGTGAAGTATTTGGTTGTTAGGATCTGATTACGATGCTGCTTTTTTCAGGTTGGAACAAACACAGGGATGAGAGTCAGAATAGGAAGTCAGAATAAGGAATAGTGAGGTATATTCAAAATTCATCCGTCCTCACTGCCATTACTCTTTCAATATGATCGTGGGAAACCTCTCATTCATAAATGGTAATACATAAGATTTTCGGTTGGTAATTAAATCTTCGTCAAAGGCTTTAATATGCTGACCATAGGCCCGGCGCCTCCAGCCAAACATAGCGACGCCTTTCCTGCCCTTTGAATCTGTGTATTGTTTATACCTATAGACATTCCATTCCGCCATGGCCTGCTTCCCTTCCCCTTCACTCATGATAAAATCCAGATACACTTCTTCTTTTTCCTTATTAGCGCCCAGATTGTATGCCGCGATCAGGTCCGTCATTTTTCGGTCATTGATCTCTTTTGCTTTTGCGAGCGCAAGATTTTGCATGATAAGATCCCCCAATGTGACCTCCACGAATACCATTTCACTATACTGATCTGCTGTTTGGCCTGCAGGCAGATATTCCTGATGGTAATAATCAGGTGTGGGATGAGAGCTCAGGGAAAAAACATATGGCTGATCAGGTAAGGATAGCGTTCCGGGTAAACTAAAATATTCCTTCGTGGAAGACTCCTCTTTTGTGCTAACTTCCTTTTTGGTGCAACTGATTAGGAATCCAGGTAGCAATAATAGCGGTATGATTTTAATCATGGTGCTGCAATGTAGTAATTCAACAGGAAAAACATAGTTGCTCGATTGATACGTGCTACTCGTTATTCTTTATTCTGTATTCAAAAAAGCTGTTTAGATCCAGCATAGCAGATTGAAGCACATTCAACAGATTTTTGGCATCCCCTAATCTCGGTATTTCATGAACCCCCTGGTAAGGCCAATTTTGAACCATCATTGCGCCCTATCATATTATTTAATACCCATTATAAACTTCACATCCATGAAACTGGTGATTCACACGGCTAAAGCAGGTATGACTACTGCGAAGCTTTATTTAATTTCCTTCATCTTACCTATTCTTATCACCCAGTCTACGCAGACTGATGCACAGGCTGTGAGCATTAACACCATAAACGCTGCGCCACATACAGATATATGGCTCCTGATAACGCAATAAAATGGGTGCTTTGCTTAAATCCATCAGGGATTTCAATACCATGAAAGTTCAGAAAGGATGTGATTCTATTTTTATTCCTTGTCTGATCCTTGACAATTTGTTTACGTGTGTGTAGGATATCTCGGTCTTCCACTTGATTTTCTTCGGGAATAAAAATACTCTCACAGTTCTCACAGTTCTCACGTTCTCACAGTTCTCACACTCTCGAGCATACACTTCCGCAACAACACCAGACACGCAATCGCCGTATACTCAATATTGCTGTGACGATCCCTGGTGAGTTTCAACAATCGTGATGTAATGCCGTGAGGCCCGGCACATGCAATCCATATAGTGCCGACAGGTTTTTGCGGTGTACCACCTGATGGACCCGCAATGCCACTCGTT
>JBBREG010000235.1:0-5731 GCA_038203125.1 Chitinophagales bacterium | reverse complement strand
CCCTTTTAAGAACTATTCTGTTTTTGGCTGGTTTCCTTCTTTCAGTAGGCCATCTCAATGCCTCATACATCCTTCTTCCCATGGACGAAACCCAACGTAATCACCTGAAAGCGTATGGAATAACCTATTGGATTCTGGATGCCGGTAAGGAAGCCTACTGGCTTCTCAATTTCCGTGGTGGCTCGTTCGCTTTTGAATACAATGAGCTTTTTGAAAAGGAGTGTAAGACCCGGGATGTCTCTTACCAGGTCATAACAAATGGTGAATTTGCCAAAATCCGGACCGATATAAGTAATCCCGAAGCCAACCAGGAGACCATTAAGCTGGAGGTAGCTCCTAAAATCGCTGTTTATACCCCCGATTTTAATAATCGTGGCCAACGGGTCCAACCCTGGGATGATGCAGTAACCCTGGTTCTCACCTATGCTGAGATCCCTTACGACAAAATCTATGACCGGGAAGTCATGCAGGGCAAACTTGCCGAATACGATTGGCTGCACCTCCACCATGAGGATTTCACCGGCCAGTATGGAAAATTTTATCGCTCCTTCGGGATGCAACCCTGGTACAAAGAAAGCCAGCGACGCCAGGAAGAATTAGCGAAAAGCCTTGGATTTGATAAAGTATCACAATGCAAATTGGCTGTTGTCAAAGAGATCCGCGAATTTGTCGGCGGTGGTGGATTTATGTTTGCCATGTGCAGTGCTACAGATTCATATGATATCGCATTGGCAGCAGAAGGCCATGATATCTGTGCCGAGATATTTGATGGAGATGCAGCTGATCCCGATGCCCAATCGAAACTCGATTTCAGCAAGTGTTTTGCCTTCAAAGACTTTACCTTGGTCAATAATCCAATGGAGTATGAATTCTCTACGATCGATCATCGGGATCGTAATGTGATACCGGAAAGAGATTATTTCACTCTGTTTGATTTCTCAGCCAAATGGGATCCAATCCCCACCATGTTGACACAAAATCACACACGGACAGTAAAAGGCTTCATGGGACAGACCACCGCATTTGATAAAAATTACATTAAATCAGACGTCCTTATCTTAGGTGAAAACAAACCCCAGGATGAAGTTCGGTACATCCACGGCATCTTTGGTTACGGCACCTGGACATTCTACGGAGGCCACGACCCTGAAGATTATCGCCATTATGTAACGGATCCGGATACAGATCTCAATCTTCACCCCAATTCGCCTGGTTACAGATTGATTCTCAACAATGTGTTGTTTCCTGCTGCTGAGAAGAAAAAGAGAAAAACATAACGATCACTCAGAAGTCTCTCCATTAAAATTTATGGCAACCTGTTTTTTGTAAGGTGTTTACACATCCATGAATATCATCTGTATGTGCATTCCCTGTAGCGGCCTGGCAAAATGGACATGCATGAATATCTCCCACGGTATCAATGTATAAACTTCTTTTTCCGGCTGCATGGCAGCCCATTCGTCTTTGATGGTATCCATGATAACATACTGCAGGAAAATCCTTGTATAGATCATCGTAATTCATCCTCATATAAAACTCTTCAACGATCAATTCCTGTTGCCGGGTCAGATCGACATTTTGTCCTTTATAATGTCCCACAGCACGAGGTTCAAGAAATTGTACAAATGCAACGCCCATACTTTTGGCCAGCTCCATGTATTTCATCAGGTTATCTTCTGAAACAAAAGCCTTTGTCACACAAAGATTTAGTACCGTAACAAGGCCTGCTGCGATTGAATTCCTGGCGCCATCTATCGCTGCTGAATACGCATTTTCAAATCCACGGAACATATTGTGCCATTCCGCTTCATAATGATCCAGGCTGATCATGACACCCGACAATCCTGCTTTCTTTATTGAAATTGCATTCTCCATGGAAAGGTTAAAACCTGATGTCAGAACCCAAAATTCGCTGCTCTTTTTTGACGTTTGGAGAAGCTCTATGACGTCTTTAATTTTTACTAACGGCTCACCACCGCTGAGATGAATCTGCGACACGCCCGCTGTCTGAAATTTCTGCACGATATTTTTTAATCCATCAAGAGAACTTTTCTCCTTTTTGTTGAGGGCATCCCATTCATAACAATGATCACACTGCAATGGACATTTATTTGTGATCGCTAAATAGATATTAGTTAATCGGTTGGTTTTGGAACTGATTGGATAAACCCGATGCAACTCAGCTTTCAGAAATTCATGAAATATTGCTGATGGCCATGCCGGAATATAAGCACCCCAATAGTATTTCCCTTCCACCTTTGCAATCTTTGTTACCCGGCGGTTTCCAAGAATACTCTTACGGTGCGGGTCCATTGCTCGGAATACCTTCCACCATGTAAATGGATTCGGATAGTGCCTGATGATCAAACCTAGGACTTCCAATCGAATAAGAAGTTCAATTATTTCCTTTCGAAACCCTGCAATAATTTCCTGCCGTTTAGGTAGTACCCTCCTTTTGGAATCGACAGTATGAAGGGGTGATGAGGTCCGTGGAAGTATTAGTCCAGTTATGCTATTTTCCATCGGTAGTGGTTAAGTTACTTTCAAAGAAATAGGAGTCACCGACAAAAGTTGAATACTGTTCCCTGGAAAATTCTGTGAATGAACCTTTCCTTTTAAACGAACTGAGCATGATGTAATCAGGCTTATTTTGATAATTCCGGATGTATTCATAATAACCCTTGCTATGCAGGAAGAATGATTGGCGGTTGCTCTCTTTACTACCAGGCACATTAAATTTTACAAACGCTTCATTTCCAATATCAGGTTGTACCAGATAAAGTTTATCCGATGCAGCAATATTTTTTGAAATGTCCCTTCCTGTTTCATCTATTGCCGTAGTAGCGGAGAAATTAGAAGTTGAAGTTGGAATGTTTTCTGAAAAATCCATTGCTGCATAATCGATTTCCCAGAACATAAATCCACTTTCCAGCCTTATCATGACTTGGTCGCTTTTCACATGTGAAAGATCCAGTGCCATCACCACATCTCTGGATACCAAAGGTCCGATCACCTGGAAATAATCCACATACTCCCACCCTGTTGCAGATTGTACATAAACGGAAAGAGGTATGCTTTGGTCCAATGACCATTGATTCATTTTTTCTGCAGACACATTTTTTTGCTTACCAGCAAACTCATTAAAGTAGGTGCCAAATTGTTCATTGAATTTTCCGTATACATAATCTAACCAATACGAGTTTTTAAGATTTAGAATCAACTTTCCGGATGTGACATTTCGGGGTTTATGAAAAGTCAATGTCAGGTTACTTGCATCCGGGTTATCTTTGTTTTCATCATTAAATAAATACTGGTTACTATCTATGCGCGACACTGTTTCCAGATAATCACCGGCCTTTTCAGAAGAAGCGCGTATAGGAGATTCAGGATTATGAACGGTTTGAACCATCCCATTTTTATCCAGTATGGCGTTGGCATTTTCGGGGTGCTCTACCACAATTAATTCAGCCAGGTTGGTGTATTGCCTTTCTAAAAGTTCATTGGAGATCTTTAATTCGTATTCACCATTCGAATGAAAAGTATATGGCAAGGGCATGTAGTCATCCCGTTCCAGGGACGAATAAATAGCACCTCCATACATTTCACCTGTAAATGTATATACGTTACCTTCTTTAATATACACAAATGGGCAGGAGCTCTTTAACAGTAAAGCAACGACGGAGACGACTACAAAGACAGCTGCGAGAATACCGATGGTACCGAAAACATACGAGGCTGTGGTAGCACCTGTCGCCTTATCATACATTTCAATCTTTTTAACAGCCGACAAAGGAATCGTAACATTTTCATTTTCGTCTTGTGCATATTCCAAGATATAAAAATGAACCTGGTATGTGGGGTTGGTATTTGTATTTTGTGGAGTATACCTGGTATTCCCGTTTTCATTTGTTTTTAAGTAGTGGTAATTCTCGGGAGCTAACGTTTCAAACTTGCCAGATAAGGTTTTCTGCTCATCGTGTAGTTCCACATTCTTTAAGCGCCATACCTTATCACCCTGGTGAACAATAAACAATTTTGAATTGCTACTTATTTCCTTTTCCAGCATGGTAATATCCTTTGGTGTTGTGACCTTATAATAGGTGCATCCAAAGGCAAAATTGATTACGGCAAAAAGGAGAAAAAGTGAAAATTCTCTTCCGTAGTTTCGGATAGATAATTTTCCAAATAGATGCGAATAGCCAGATTCATTCTTGTTTTCCATTATCCGTTTCATTTTAAAGTTTGATTCCAAAATTTATTATTTACAACTTCAATCCCATGTATGAATATGTTCCCCGTGCCTGCAAATAAATGTAAACAGGACATTGAATGATATAATACGAATGCCAATTATAGATGAGCTTTTGAAGCTTTCAATGGTAATCCACTGCAATGTATACGCATGCCAGTCCAGGGGAAATACTGATATATAATGATATCAGCCTGAGATAAGGTTTAGAATGACGACACTTTAAATGCCGGTAGAGAAGCGATGTATCAAAGGCCCATGAGGAAGACCTTATCACTTTTCTGATGCCAGATTATAGATGCCAGATTCCAAACGCTTGACGTGTGCATATTCTGATTACTCTTTTCTGATGCCAGATTATAGATGCCAGATTCGCGTGACGCTGGCATATTCTGAATATTCTTTTCTGATGCCTACTACAACCAAATACCGATTACCGAATACCAAATACCGATTACCTGATAACGCCCTGTTCCCTGAGCTCCTCCGGGGTAACAGTTGGAGGCATCTCTCCTTCTTTGATTTTTCTGACCACCATTTTTGCTATTTTTTCGGCATCCTCTTTTGAGTCGAATCCCTTAATTCCTTCCAAGGCAGGGATTGATTTTTGCTCTACGTACATCTGTCCATCAATAAAGATGGAGTACCCAAACATATTATCGGGAGCTTTAATTATAAAATACGTTACCTGCGCTGACTCCATTTTTTTGACCAGCACAGCTTTCTCTCTCTTAAGATTTTCCATCACTGAATCGGAAACCATAGCAGGAGGCTGAATGCTGTCTGTTGGTGGATTATGAGTAGCACTATGGGTGGGGCTTTGTGCGCAACCATGGCCCATCAGCATCACATAGAAAAGAAGCGGTAGTATAAATACTTTCATAGCAGCCCCAAAGTTCGAAAACATTTTCAAGAATCGGAAACATACTTACGACCCAGTCAATTCGCGAGAATCATTTGGCTGGAATCGATTCAAAATTTTTACAAAATGAAATTAATGTGATTTCAGACAATCATACAATTCAATTCAACTCTGGTAATGTGAGAATGAAAAACAAGCAGCCAATTATGTTTTTGAGGACTTGGGAAGATTTCACAGGCAATTTTATCACCATCTAAATATTAATGACTTAACCACCCATTTTCCAACATGGCTTTTCGTATCCAACGAATAAGAATATCGTTAAACCATATAGCTTAAAAGATTCAACATTTAATTATTGCATTTAGGCAAATGTGAAGGCAGACTTAATTTTTTTTCAGATAGATTTTTTTATAAACTGTGTAAATCTCACAGCGGTCTTTCTTACTTTCTTGCGCTCTCACGTTCTCACATTTGGTGGAGCTGGGGTGTATTGAACCGCGGTGCAGGTATAAGTTTCATATGGCTTGTATATGCTTATTTGCTGTTAGTTTTTAAGAGATCACCATGTACTGCAACAACGAGGTGATATCCGTTTCCCTTTGTTTGTCGTCCTTTGG
>JBBREG010000234.1:0-5775 GCA_038203125.1 Chitinophagales bacterium | reverse complement strand
AATCCGGTCACTTACTGATGGAGGTGGATCCAGGTCCAATTGATTCTTTAACGGATCACCTGATAGTTGGCGCTGCAGATTTTTTATTTTTTTCTCCAGGGCTGTTACATCAGGCATCCATTTTTCTTCAGGTTGCTCCAGTACCGACACTGCCTTCCTGATATGATTTATTTCCGTGATGGCATTGCGCAGCGCGCTTGATGCTGATTGCTGGATCCGGTCCAGGTTTTCTACCTTCCTTTTGAAGGCAATGGAAGCACCCGGATCTTGAGAAGGCAGCACCTGGTTATTCAGGGCTTTTACGACAAATGTGACTGCATCTCCCATGTTTGTCATGGTACCATTTTGCCAACGTGATAGTGTCGCGGTGTATTTACCTGGACTTACGAGTGGCCCTTCCTCTTTGCCGGCAAACGGATTATAAAATGCTGATGTTGTCAGGCTCACCGGATCTTTAGGTGCAGTGCGCAAATCCCACGCGATTCGTTGTACACCGGCTTTATCAGCACCAGTAGATATTTTTCTGACGATGTTGCCATTGATGTCTTTAATCGTGACATAGATCTTCGCTTTTTCTTCTTCGCGTTCTGTCACTAATTGTTCATAGGTAGGATACGGATTATCCTCATCTGATTTAGCCAGGCGATCCTCTTCTTTTGTACGTCTATCATTCGTCGTCATGATCTTGTCTTTTACATAAAAGTTGATCATGGCTTTAGCTCCCAAATTTTCTCCTAAAAAATAGCTGTCACCCTGGAATGCCTTGCCAGGAAGACCGAGCGGATAACTGGATTCAAAAACATATGCATCCCGAACTGAGAGAATCCCTGCTTCCTTTGAGAGGTCATTTTCTTTTATGGAACGGAGTGAGGAATAATCATCCATCACATAAAAGCCACGTCCAAATGTGCCGAGCACGATATCATTTTCCCGCTTTTGTATCGCAATATCACGCACCGCTATCGTAGGCAAACCTGCAGACAATTTGCGCCAGTTTTTGCCACCATTATTTGAAACAAAAAAACTGAACTCTGTGCCAACAAATAGTAACTGCGGATCTACATGATCCTCTGCAATAGAATAAACAGATCCCCGATCCGGCAATCCTTGTTTGATAGAAGCCCAGGTTTTACCCTGATCGCGGCTCACAAAAAGATACGGCTTGAAGTCACCATATTTATGATGATTAAAACATGCATAGACGACATTCTGATCATGTGCAGATGCAATGATCATATTGACGTAAGACGTATCCGGGGCACCAGTAATGTTATCAATTTTCGTCCAGGTCTTTCCACGGTCTTTTGTCACCTGGATCAACCCATCATCTGTGCCAATGTAGAGCACATCCGGATTCACTGGAGATTCTGCCATGGCTACTATATTTCCAAACGGAGATGTAGATTGATTTTTTGCAACTGCATCCATACTCCATACACGACCCATAACTTTGAGCTGGTTACGATCGATCTGGCGTGTCAGGTCATCACTAATCACCTGCCAGTTGTTACCGCGGTCTTCACTCACAAAAACTTTGTTTGCAGCAAAATAAATTCTACCGGGTGCATGTTGGCTTGCAATTAAAGGAGCATCCCAATTCCACCTATATGTCTCTTCTCCTTTACGCTCATGTGGTTGTATCCCTAATTCTTCGCCGCTTTGTTTATCATACCTTACCAATACACCATATTGACTTTGGGCATAGATAATATTTGGATTCTCAGGATCCACCTGCGTTTCAAATCCGTCACCACCGTGTGTCATAAACCATTGTTCATTTGAAATACCACTGCCGGATGTAGTCCTGGAAGGTCCTCCCATGGAGAAATTATCCTGTGTGCCTCCGTAGATATTATAAAAAGGCTCCGCATTATCAACGGACACTTTATAAAATTGCGTGACCGGAAGATTGCCTTTAAACTGCCAGTTTTTCGCAGCATCCCACGTTTCATACACTCCACCGTCACAACCTACAATCGTATGGTTTCCATTTTCCGGATCGATCCATATCGCGTGATTGTCAATGTGTTTAAAATCTTCACCATAATTGCTCCAAGACTTACCACCATCATTGGATATTTGTAGCCAGGTGTCCATGGAGTACAACCTGTTTGGAATTTTCGGATCCGGAATTAATTCCTGGTAATAATTACCTGCAGAATGATAGTCACTCATTTTTTCCCACGATGCACCTCGATTCGTGCTTCTGAATGTTCCGCCTTTACCTTTCGCAGCTTCCACGATTGCATAAATCATTTCCGGGTCTGCCGGAGAGATGGCAAGACCAATACGACCAATATCCACAGAGGGAAGTCCTGATGCTGATTTTTCCCATGTCATACCACCATCAGTAGATTTATAAATCGAGGATTGTGGCCCGCCTCCCAAATATGTAAATACATGACGCCGACGCTGAAAAGCAGACGCGTACATCACATCGGGATTACGTGGATCCATGATAACATCATTGACACCCGTATGTACATCGATATCGAGTGTCTTTGTCCATGTCTTACCACCATCCTTTGTGACAAATAATCCTCTGTCACCACCCGCTGACCATAAAGGACCAATAGCAGCCACGTAAACTATATTTGAATTGGCAGGATGGACAATGATGCGACCGATGTGTTCGCTATCCTTGAGGCCCATATTTTTCCACGAGCTGCCTCCGTCGGTGGATTTGTATACACCATCACCATAACCAACGGATCGTTGGTTATTATTTTCTCCGGTGCCTACCCATAACGTAGACGAATTGTTGGGATCCATTACGATGGTACCGATAGAATAAGATCCTTCTCCATCGAATACAGGTTCAAAAGTATTTCCGGCATTGGTCGTGCGCCACACACCGCCAGAACTTACCGCTACAAAATATCTGTTATGATTTTTTGGATCAACAGCAAATTCGGAGATCCTGCCAGAAGTGATTGCCGGCCCGATACTCCTGAATTTTAAACCGGAGAGGTCCACTGTATCGAACCCTGTTTTTTTCTCTTTGGACTCTGGGGAAGAAGCAGCAGTTTTTTTATCTTTTGCCTTTTGGGCAAGAATGGGAAAACACATCAGGATAGCAAGGAATATCACCAGGATCCTGAGGTAAGAAGCAGTTGCAGAACGGTTTGCGGTCATTAGATTCCAGATTTAGGATCGGTAAGATAAAAAATGCTAAAACAACAACAGGAGTGGTTAGACGAACGGGGAATCCATAACTTGCGGCAAAACTAAAGCGATAAACGGCTGTTTGGAATTCTTCAATCAGCCGAAAGCAGCCTTCCCGTATGGATGTATTTTACGAAGACTATTCTCATCTCAGCCAAATCAGTCATTTCGATCTAGCTTATCTCAGCCACGACCAGCGCCTGAAAAAATTCTTCGCGTATGAACCTTCGATGGAAGCATTCCGGGATGTCATACAGGAGCGTGTAAAATATCCTGTGGATCGCGCATTGTTATATCGTGTTTTAAAAAAACAATATGACCAGGTAGGGTTGTCACTTCCCATAACGGAAGAATTGTTGTTGAGTGAAAATACGTTTACCATCACAACTGCACATCAACCAACTTTATTCACGGGTGCGCTTTTTCATATTTATAAAATTGCCAGTGTCATTCATCTGACAATGGAGCTCAAAAAGGTTTATCCGGAATATCAATTTCTTCCGGTATTCATCGTGAGCGGTGAAGATCATGATTGGGAAGAAGTAAACCATGTTTTTCAATTTGGAAAAAAATATGAATGGGATCGTACTGCATCCGGACCTGTAGGAAGACTTTCCACAGAAGGGTTGGAAGAGGTGATCTTTACAATCTCTGAGTTATTCAGGAATTCTTTGCATGGAAAAGAGGCGGAAGCTATTCTTCAAAACAGCCTGAAAAAAGCAAAGACGTACAGTGAATTTCACACGTTGCTTGTTCATGCAATTTTTGAACATCATAATCTTATCATCCTTAACCCGGATGATGCAGATCTGAAAAAATCCTTTGCACCCCTGATAGAGAAAGAGATCTGTGAGCAGTTTTCCTATAAAACCGTAACTCCGGTTCAATCAGCCTTCGAGAAGGAAGGATTTAAACCTCAGGCATTTTGTCGGCCCATCAACTTATTTTATTTATCCGAAGGAAGACGTGAACGGATGGATCTGTCTGATGAACATATTGTCCTCGTAGAGAGTAAGACGACGTTTTCACGAGAGGAAATTCTCAAAGAGTTGCATGAACATCCGGAGCGGTTTAGTCCGAATGTAATCATGCGTCCATTATACCAGGAATTTATACTTCCAAATCTGGCTTACATAGGTGGAGGTGGTGAACTGGCGTATTGGATTGACAGGAAAAATCAATTTGCAGAAGCAGGCGTACCTTATCCAATGCTGATCAGGCGAAATTCATTGCTGTTAATTGACACGGCTACAAAAAATCAATTACAAAAACTAGAACTGGATCACCGTGATTTGATGCAGGAACCGAATCAACTGATCAAATCTTACTTAAAAAAACATACCCAGCGGGATATTTCATTTGAGCAGGAATTAGCACAATTAAAGAAAGCATATGCTTCATTATCATCTAAGGCTGAAAAAATCGACCCTACCCTTTCCAAAGCTATCCTGGCTGAAGAAAGTAAACAGGTAAAAGCATTTGAACATCTGGGTTCCAGGTTACTCCGTGCAGAAAAACAACAACAGGAAAATCAGTTGAAAAAAATTGAACGTGTCCGTGAAAAACTTTACCCGGGCCATGGGCTGCAGGAACGACAGGAAAATTTTTTACCCTATTTCGCAACACAGGGTCATCAATGGATTGATGATATCGTCAGGATATGTGATCCTTTTGTAGAAAAATTTATGATTGTGGAGCTGGCTCAGTAACCTCTTCTATTTCTTCAGCTGGCGTGGGCTTGTTAGCCAGCAACATGAGTAAGGTCGAAAGCTTTGTTCGTAGCTCGCTTCGATCAACGATAAAGTCCAGGAAACCATGCTCAAGCAAAAATTCCGAAGTCTGGAATCCCTCCGGCAAATCGCGTTTGATTGTCTCCCGGATGACCCGGGGACCAGCAAATCCAATTAATGCACCTGGTTCAGCAAGGTTGAAATCTCCCAGCATCGCATAACTCGCTGTAACACCACCTGTGGTCGGATCCGTCATCAGTGAGATATATGGAATATGTGCAGCGGCTAATTGTGAAAGTTTAGCTGAGGTTTTCGCCATCTGCATGAGAGAAAATGCTGCCTCCATCATACGCGCCCCACCCGACCTGGATATGATCATGAGGGGCGATTTGTGCTTTATGGCATAATCGATAGCGCGGCTGATCTTTTCACCAACTACGGAGCCCATGCTGCCACCGATAAACTTGAAATCCATAGCAGCAATCACAAGTGATTGTCCATTAATCGTACCGGCAGCAACTGCCATGGCTTCATCCATTCCCGTTTTTTTACGGGCATCTTCGAGGCGATCGGAATATGCTTTTAGGTCTGTAAAGTCCAGGAAATCATACGAAAGGAGGTCCGAGAAGAGCAATTCCGGTGCTCCATCAAACACCAGCTGGAAATACTCCTTAGACCCAATACGCTCGTGGTACTGACATTTCGGGCATTTATAGTAGTTCTCCTTAAGATCCTTTACGGTACTGGTTTCATTGCATTGTTCACACTTATGCCACAACCCGTCCGGAGTCTCCTTTTTGGATTTAGTGGCAGTCTGGATGCCATGGCGCAATCGTTGATACCAGCTTTTGGATTCTTCCTGCATACGTCCCTGATAAGG
>JBBREG010000233.1:0-5792 GCA_038203125.1 Chitinophagales bacterium | reverse complement strand
GAGATCACCGATTGGATATACAGGCCCGTGCCGCCCGTAAGGATCACGATATCATGTTGCGCAAAGAGTGTATAGATCATCGTGAGTGCATCTGTGGTGTAGTGCCCTGCTGAATAGGCATTAAATATGGATGCATGGCTTAGTAAGTGATGCGGCACTGAAGCCAGTTGTTCGGTATCAGGTTTGCCAACACCGATATTCAATTCTTTATAGACCTGGCGGGAATCTGCGCAGACGATTTCGGTTTGAAAATGATGTGCCAGCCGGATGGAGACTTCGGTCTTGCCTATACCTGTCGGCCCACCGATCACGACCAGTAATTTGTTTGACCTATCTTTAGCGTCCACGGCTGAAAGTTCGGATTTTATCTATGATGTATGCATTTATTCGTTTGTGGGCAAGAATATTCCTCAGACTCTATTTCAGAAAAACCCTTGTTTATGGGGCAGAGAAGGTGCCTTCTACGGGTCCCCTGATATTGGCAAGCAATCACCCCAGTGCATTCATGGAGGCCGCGATACTGGCCACTGTGATGAATCGTTCGATCCATTTCCTTGTTCGCGGGGATATGTTTCACCCGAGATTTAAATGGTTATTTGATGCTACGAAACAAATCCCTATCTATCGTAAGAAGGACGGCATTACGAACCTTCGAAAAAATGCCTCAAGCTTTGATCTCACGTATCGGAAGTTATCGGAGGGCGAATCTGTGCTGATCTTTCCGGAAGCAAAAACAACGCTTGAAAAAAAGATGCGACCCATTCAGCGCGGTACAGCACACCTGGCATTTGGAACATTACCGTTTCTGAAAAATGGGGATGTCCTGAAGGTTCAACCTGTAGGGGTGAACTTTATGGATCCAAGAGTGCCCGGCACGGACGTGGTAATTCGATTTACAGATGCATTTGTGGTCGCAGAAGGTACACGTGAAGATCGGGATACCATTGAAGCATTCACGGAGCAACTCACTAATGCCATGAGTCCTTTGATCGTGCAGGTGGAAGATTCCCTTGAAAAAAAGTACGATGTATTGGCCGCCATCTTTCTGCGAATGCTCTATGATAATAATCCTGTGCCAGATGCGATCAAGCCACTACATGCCATATCAAATGCTTTGCAAACCGGCGATCAAAGTGAAACCTTACAAACGGATGCAGATTCAGTACTGAAATTATTGAAAGTATCTAAAAATCCCGAGGCTGTATATTTTCCGGATTTAGTTTCACTTAATAAATTTGGATTAGCAGTGATGGCATTATTAAAAATTTTATGGCTCATTGCCGGTGGATGGATCTGGAGGCTGGTAAGAAATATTATTTTCAAAAAGATTTCTACGATTACATTTCAGGGGCCTACGTCGCTCGGCGTCATGATGGTGGTGATGCCACTGATGGCATTGATCCTGGTGGTGGCTCTGCTGATCATGGGCATGCCCGGATGGTATGTGTTGGGTTGGATATTTGTAATGTGGTTGGGTACCTTGATCAGGCCGGCACTACCGGTCATTACTAAATTGTTATTGATGAAGTCCAATTTGAAATCAGAAGCTGCAAATAAGATTATTGCTTTGCGTAAGCAGCTAGAAAAAGCGGTTTAGGGAACGGTGAGTATGATGATCATTATGATTCCTTCCCATCAAATTATTACTTGCTGAGATGTCTCGTAAGAAGCTGTGATAATTGATCTTTAGCGACACTTTCGATGGGATGTTTAAAGCCTTCAGCAATTAATAATTGAGCAGAAGAAATATTCTCTGCCGCCCATTGGGATTCCTGCCTGGTAACCATATTATCTTCGGATCCGACACAGATAATTACACCGGTTGTAATCTGTTGCAAGTCATCAGTTGTCATTGCATCTCCAGAACTCAGGGCAAGCATCATATCCGCAGTATGTTGCATATTCGTTTTCCAGTCTACTGGAGAGTGCCTCTCACGTAAGACCTGAGCAAATCGGGGTACCTTTTCCTCAATGATATCATGCTGCAACATTTTTACTTCCTTCTCTGCTGACTCCTTTGTCCATTCGAACTTTGTACCCAGGGTCATAATCATTTTAAAGAGATCCGGATGTTTCAAGGCAAGTTTTAAAGCAACATAACCGCCCATGCTGTAGCCAAAGACCGAGGGATGAACGATACCAGATTGTTGCATAAAGGCAAGGGTATCATTTCCGAATAAATCGATTGAGAAAGATTGATTTATTGGATTGCCACCATGCCCTGAAAAATTAAAGACATGGACATTGAAGTTTTCAGACAGCAATTCTTTCAGCTCTTTGAACTGTTGCAGTGATCCTAAAGCACCATGAAGTAAGAGTATGTCCTGTCTCACAACGTTTCCGGAAGAGTATACTTCCTGCCTTTATTTTTTTCTTTGAGCCAGCCCATCAATGGTTCGAAATAATTAACCATTGCGGTGGCATTCATTTCTTCTCCTGTTGCTTCTTTCATGACTTCGCGCCAGTTTTTAGTAGCTCCGCTTGACATCATCTTTTTCAGGAAGTCACCGATTGCTGTACTGCCATAGTAATTTGTAGCACTCGGAGGCTGATTCAGGATCTTTTCAGCAATGTGTTGATGGAGTTGGAACAGGATCACATATGATAAAGCATAGTCATAATACTGAGCTGCATCGTCGTTGATGTGTGTCTTGGTACAGGCGTCGCAGTATATGTCACCACGATCATTGGGTGGTACGATGCCTTGGTATTGTTTTGTGAGTTCCCACCATTTGTTATTGAATTCACTTTCCGGCAGATTATCGGAATAGAGTGCCTTTTCAAATTCACTCATGGTGCCCGCAGCGAAAGGAATAAACACTCCGAAATTGAGTGCTTCCTTCAGCAGGATCTGGATTGAATCTGTAACCGTATTTGCAGGAATGAGACCGCGGCCGGCGAGATATGGTTTTTGCATCGCTGCCATACCCATCATACTTCCTAAAGCTTCATGGAAAGCCCGATTGGCCCCGTTACGAAGTACCATGGGTATCTCCGGTGTGCTATAGGCTATGTAATAATAAATATGACCTAATTCGTGGTTAGAGGTTTCAAACCATTCTGCATTAGGCTCCACACTCATCAGGCTGCGGAGATCATTATTGAGATCCATATGCCACGCGGACGCGTGGTTGTTTTTCTTTAATGTGGAGTCCACAGGGTAAGGATAAAGATTTGATTTTGTCCAGAAAGATTCAGGGAGTGCAGGAAAGCCTAAACTTTTATAAAGTGATTCACCTTCCTGAACAATCCATTCCGGGCTTTTGGAAGCCAGTACGCTGTCAATATTTAATCCTTTTACATCCAGCATGGAGCTCCAGTCCTGACCCCAACGATTGGGTAACCAATGGGCAGGCAGATAATCCGGAACTTCTGCAACGCCATATTTTTTTGCTAATTCATAACGTGTGTATGTGTGCAATTCTCTGAATAATGGACGCAGTTCCTGGTTGAGACGTTTCATCATCTCCATCATCTCAGGTGTTGACAATCCATAATCGGATACCTGGTACGAGAAGTAATCAGGATAATCCAGTGCCTGAACTGTTTCATTTCGCAGACGTCGAAGATTGACGAGGCCACTTTTTAATTCTTTGCCAACTTCTTTGCTGACTTCCCATGCCTCAAGACGTTTTTGAAGGTTGGTTTCTGTTTTGAGGATAGCATCGAGATCATTTGTGGTGACGGGCTTGCCTTTGAGTTTGAAATTGAATCCGAATAATTTTTCGGTTTGGGCAATGGAGGCTTTGATTTTTTCTTTGACAAGATCAGCAACTACCTGAGGGTCACTCCCTGCGTTGTAGAGGATCACTTCCAGTTGACGGGACTGCAGGGGGGTAAGTTTATCTTTGATCGCAATATACTTTTTAGCATTTTCAATATTCTCGACACTTCCTGTGAACGCAGTCATGGCTTCATCGGCGATACGGGAGTTATAAGCGTTAAGCGTGTCACCTTCCCGGATTTCGGTGTTGGTCTTCCAGGCCGCCAGGGCAGAAGCGTAATACAATCGCGCATATTCTGTGTTGTAGTGGTCAATGAATGCCTGAGCCTCCGTCTGTTCGGCAGAAGTTTCAGTATTGGGTTTGGGGTCGGATTTACAGCCGACCGCCGCGAGGAAAAGAAGGGCGAAAAGGGATAGGAGTGAATGTTTCATTGTCGATCTGAGTGTTTATGCGAATGTAAAGAAGATATCCTATTTCCGTTAGGAGGTCGCGCAAAGACGCAAAGGTCGCAAAGGGGAAAAGTCGCGCAAAGACGCAAAGTTCGCAAAGAAAATAATTGACAAGAAATATCTCACGCTCTCACGGTTCTCACGCTCTCACGGTTCTCACGTTCTCACGGTTCTCACTCTTGTCGCGCAAAGACGCAAAGTTCGCAAAGGAAATTTTCTTACTCTCTTACTCTCTTACTTTCTTACTCTCTAGAATAAAAACCTTACCGAACGAGCGTGACATTCCCTTTAAAACTTTCCAGTTGATCATCATCCCGTATTTCAATGAAGTAAGAAAAGACACCGGGATTCATGGAGATTTTTCTGAATGTACCGTCCCACCATTTATCTAAAGTTGAGATGGGAAAATCATAAGCTTCGTATACGTTATTACCCCAACGATCAAAAATCAAAAATTTGGTTATGGTTATGGGCACATCTGAAGCAGTGGAAATGGTAAAAAGATCATTAATTCCATCACCATTTGGTGAAAACGTATTTGGAATATAAATGCCACAGCCAAGTCGGGGAATTAAAATGGTGGTATCAAGCTGACAAATCGATTGGTCTAAAAAATGGATCTGATATTGGCCGGCTGCTAAATTTGAAAATACATTATTTACGGCCATGCCGACACCAGTAATGGTCGCAGAAACCTGGCCCGAGCCAGTAGCATCCACGGTAATACTTCCATTTTCAAGACCACAATCACTCGGCGTAATTTCGATTGTATTGACTAGTAGACCATCAGAATCTCCCACTGAAAGATGAATAGAATCAGAACATCCGGATTCATCCCGGATCATGAAAATATAGTCTCCTGCAGCAAGATCGCTGAATAGTCCAGTACTGTTTGCAGGGCCTGAATTGATAAAATACAAAATCTCTCCGGTGCCACCTGAAGCGCTAATTGAAATAACACCATTGATAAGCCCACAGGTGGTAGGAATTACGAGTGAATTTGAAATCGTAACTGCCACTCCACTTTGGATGATTGCAGATGAAGTATCCCGGCAGCCAAATGTATCCTCAATAATAATTTCAAATGTGCCTGGCAATACGTTTTCAAAAAGATTTTCCGGTTGAAAATTTATTCCGTCGAGTGAATAGGTGACACCAGCAAGATTTGCATAAATGGTTATAGAGCCTTCATTTTCATCACATGCTGCTGACGTCACGGTAACACTGTCAATGATTGCCTGTGGCACGGAAGCAACTTCGACTTCATCCGAAGCCTGACAACCATTTTCATCCTGTACAAAAAACGTATATACTCCTGAAGGCAGGTTGGAAAAGACAGAAGCTGGTTGGAATACCAAACCATCAAGTGAGTAGGTAATCGAATTAGTTGAAGATGCAACTATTTCAATACTGCCATTATCATTCTGACAAGTTGTATTGACCACCGATACATTTGTTATAGAAGGTCCATTTAAATTTGACAACGTGATATCGAATGTATCCAGGCAGCCTCTCCCATCTTCCGCAAATATTGTATAGTTACCACCCGCGAGATTTGTAAATGTAGCCGAAGGTTGGAAAGGACTACCATCCAGTGAATACATTGCAGTTCCTGCAT
>JBBREG010000232.1:0-5820 GCA_038203125.1 Chitinophagales bacterium | reverse complement strand
ATTCTACTTTTGTGCCGAAGGGGGGACTTCCCGCTCCAATGAATTGTATTTAATTGCATTAAATCAATTCATGACGGCGGGATAAACTTCTCGTCCCCCAAGAAACTTAGGAGATTCTACTTTTGTGCCGAAGGGGGGACTCGAACCCCCATGTCCTTACGAACACACGCCCCTGAAACGTGCGTGTCTACCAATTCCACCACTTCGGCAAATCGTGAAGAATACTTTGTATTCTTCACCTATAAATCTTTTGAAATAGGCCATCAAGCTTGCTTGATGGCCTATTTCAAAAGATATTATTCAAAAGCGAACGTCAGTGAGCTTTTGAAGTACCAGAGGCGGGAGTCGAACCCGCACATCCTTGCGAACGCTGGATTTTGAGTCCAGTGCGTCTACCAATTCCGCCACTCTGGCAATCTGCTTTTGTCCCCTCCCTTCGAAAGGACCCCAAAGCTAAGATTTTTTTGAAATTGCCATCCCGCCAGACCGACCGGAAAAATTCGTGATCGATGTACTTTTAATCTATGGATAAGCTCAGCAATATGAAACCATTGAGACTCCTATTGCTATGCTACATCCTTTCCCTCGGCTTTACAGACCTGCTGGACCTGCCGATCGTTGAAAAAAAGCTCCAGCTCCCTGAGATTTTGTTTGTCCCATTGTTCCTGACATGGCTGTGGCAACTACGGTATGGTATCATACAATACCTCAGACCTGGTGTATTCGAAATAAGCATCTGCATGTATGCTATTGCCATGATCCTTTCAGCTTCATTTTCCCCGTCCGGGACTTCCTGGCTGGAAGTGGTAGGTGTCTTATACCTTCTGCTCGTTGCTCTTGTGTATAAAACATCATTGCCACTACTCCCAAAACCAAATTCTTTCCTGATAAACTCAATTGTATTCAGTGGCATCCTAGCAGCATTATTCGGAATCGCAGGATGGATGTTAAGTCAAATGGGAATGGAAACCATTATGGCGATGTCCAGTGATATTCAATACCCATATCTCGGACATATCGCACGAGCTACCGGATTCATGAATAGCCCAAATATGCTGTTCAATTTTTTAAGCATTTGCCTTTTATTCCTCATCCCCCAGTGGGATCAAAATAATCCATTTCAGAAATATATTAAGATTGGAATCATCATCATTGGTATAGGCGCAATACTAACTTTTTCGAAAAGTATCCTGTTGCTCATCATCGGCATTCTATTCCTCATGCATAAAATGGATTTTTTCAAAACAAAAATTTCAATAATTGGCGTAACCGCAATTTCTGTCCTGCTATTTATAACCTGGATGGTCGGTACACACGTACTGATCAGAAAACAAACATCCGCAGACCTGACTCAGGGTGCTGAAAAAGCATATACGCTTTCCACACCCTTCACACAGATTGGAACATTTGATTTATATCACACCAACTATACAGTGAATAAGGAAGCAGCCCTAGAAGCAGGCATTCGAAATCCGATGTTCGGTGTAGGACCGGGTAATTTCAATTCCTTCGTCGGTTCGTTAAAAGAAGAAGGAAATTACCCAATGTATTTTATCAATTTCGATCCCCACTCCACCTACCTCGGATCATTTGCAGAAACAGGTATCGTGGGCCTGCTCGCATTGCTGTTTTTGTGTTTTCAAATATGGAAAATATCAGCAATTCATCAAACCAACCGCGATGATGCTTACCTGCTTTTGATTGGGATGGCTGCATCCATTTTATTTATAGCGATGGATGCCATTAGCATGGACGTAATGAATTTCAGACACCTTTGGGTGCTATTGGGAATTGCCGCCTTTTTATTTGCCAAACAATCGCATGATATCAAGACCGTTGGCAAAGAGTAACAAGCATAATACCAAGCCAAAACCTACATACGTGGCATACTCCATAAACTTGTCACCCGGCTTTTTGCCTGTTACCACTTCCCAAAGAAGGAACATCACATGACCACCGTCGAGCGCTGGTATCGGTAGTAGATTCATGATGGCCAGAATAAAAGAAAGAATTCCTGTGATGCGCCAGAAGGATTCCCAATCCCAGGTTGTGTTGAACAATTTGGTAATAGAGATAAATCCACCAAGACTATCTTTCGCTTTCACCTGCCCCTGGAATATTTTACCGATACCTTTAAACCAGTCACCCATAAAACTCATCCCTTCGTGAAATCCCGCAGGTATTGCCTGAGTAAGTGTATAATCTTTTCTCGCCACCCAACCCAGGTCTGACCAGTTTTGAAGCGCTACACCGATACGACCTGTTGAATCCACATCCGCATATGTTTCTGCCGGAGTACCATTCCGTTCATAGCCTAGTCTGACATTTTTCCCCTTGGATTCAGAAAAAGCCTTCATCACTTCATGAAGAAAAAACGTGGGCGTTCCGTCTACAGCGACCAACTGATCCCCTTTCTGTAAACCAGCTTTAGCAGCGTTTGAACCATCAGAAACTTTGGCAATACCAAAAGGCATGCGCGGTTCGTAAATGGTAAAATCTTTATAATCATTAGACGCGAGGATCGTCACATACTTTTCATTGATGGCGATTGGAAACTCATTTCTGCCGCGTCTAACTACGACTTCACGAGCATTGTTCAACACAATTTCCCTGCGAAGTACAGCAGGTGAAAATTCCTTCACAGGTTCGCCCCCAATGGATACGAGGTAGTCGCCTTCCATGAATCCCATTTGCATACCTAGTGAATCCGGATGTAATCCATATTCAACTTTTTCATTGGGTAAATATTTCTCTCCATACACCCACAACATCATTCCGAAAATCAGAAAGCCGAGAAGAAAATTTACTGTCACACCACCTAACATAATGATCAGTCGCTGCCATGCCGGTTTGGATCTGAATTCCCATGGTTGCGGGGGTTGCTTCATTTGCTCAAGATCCATGCTCTCATCGACCATGCCTGCGATCTTTACGTACCCGCCTAAGGGTAACCAGCCAATACCGTATTCGGTCTCGCCGATTTTTTTCTTGAAGAGGGCAAACTTGACATCAAAGAAGAGATAGAATTTTTCAACCTTGGTCTTAAACCATTTTGCAGGCAGGAAATGCCCGAGTTCATGCAATACAACTAATATGGAAAGGCTCAGGATTAGCTGAGCAATCATTGTCACAACGCCCATGTAGATGGAAGATTTGGTGAATTAATCTTGAAGATGAGGATCAAAACGATAGTTTTGGCTTATATGTTTCAATACGAAAGGGCGAAATTAGGCAAAATATGAGGGTAAATTCCCTTCCCTGGCAATATACCCGGCCATTAGGACGAGTGGGTGATATCCTTCGACTGGAGGGGGATGAATGGCACCATTGTTATGCCGTCCTGCGTCTGCGGGCCGATGCAGAGCTGATCCTCACCGATGGATTAGGCATTTGTATGTTGGGCAAAATCCTATCCGTTGATGCCAGAAAAGGTCAGATTCAATTGACGGAAGATGTAAGTGATGTCTTCCAAAATCCCAGAACCTATCGCCTTTCGATTGGATTTGCCCCGACAAAGAATATGGATCGTACGGAAACAGCCATTGAAAAAATCACGGAGTTAGGTGTCGATGAAATTTGTTTTCTCGACTGTCGTCATGGCGAGCGGGATAAGATCCGGATGGACAGGATCGGGAAGATCGTGGCCGGTGCTTCCAAGCAGTCACGAAAAAGTACGTTTCCGGAACTCCGGGACAAAATGACTCCCTTGCAATACATCAGGCATATACGGGAGCATCATGGGAATGCAGTTGTTCTTGCATGCCATATGGATGTGCGCAGCAAACCCCTCTTTGAAAATTATTCAGCCGGTCCGGACGTTGTATTGCTCGTGGGACCGGAAGGTGGCTTTTCAGAAACAGAAATTGCCGATATGTGTGAAGCAAAAGTTAACCTCACGCATCTTGGTCCGTTCCGGCTCAGAGTGGAGACTGCCGTTATCAAAGCGTGTTCGGATATTCACCTTATAAATGAAATGAATTTTAAATTATGATCTATTCTCTTATCATTTCTCTTTTTACATTCTTTAGTACAGCGCCTGTCGAAGAACCTACCCTGAAATTTGCCTTATTAAAATATGCAGGTGGTGGTGACTGGTATGCCAATCCTACGGCACTCACAAATCTTGCGCGCTATTGTAATGCAAATCTCGGCACAGACCTAAATTCAGATTATGCGACCGTTGAAGTGGGCAGCGCCGATATATTCAACTATCCATGGATTCACATGACCGGTCATGGCAACGTCGTATTCTCGCCTGCAGAAGCAGAGAATCTGCGCAATTATCTAATCGGCGGTGGATTTCTTCATGTAGATGATAACTATGGCATGGATCCCTACATCCGTGTTGCATTGAAACAGGTATTCCCTGAATCAAGCCTCGTCGAATTACCCTTCGAACATCCGATCTATCATCAGAAATATAAATTCTCGTCCGGTCTTCCGAAGGTGCATGAGCATGATGGTGGTGCACCGCAAGGCTATGGCATCGTCCATGAAGGTCGTGTCGTCATCTTCTATTCATTTGAATGTGATCTCAGTGATGGCTGGGAGGATCCGGAGGTACATCGTGATCCGCCGGAGATCCGCGAGAAGGCATTGCAGATGGGGAGTAATATTGTGTCGTATGCTTTCAAGAATTAGAGAATAAGATTGCAAGACAGTAAGAATCTGGGACAGTTTCTTGATAAACACATGAGAACGTGAGTCCAACCCTGAAGGGGTTACATTTCCATAACCACGGGTGCAACCCGTGGAAAAGAAAAAACCCTCCCTTCCCCCAACAACCCTGTAGGGCTTGTACTATTTTAATGATCGCGCGATAGCGACGACAGCATCCTGCGGCTTGCGACATGCAGCTTTCTACTTGATTCCAGATGAAGTCGTGGCTATTACAAATAAAGTGATGAGTAAAAAAACTTTGGAAGAATGACACACTTTTCTGAATACTCTCAGAAACGAAGAACATATCTCATGCTCTCACACCCTATCACGTTCTCACGGTCTTACACCTCTCACCCGGTTCCTGAGCTGCACATGGATGAGCGTCAGGTGTCGAAGGGTCACTCTCTCACAAACTGATTCGTCCGTGTCAAAATATATTTCCTGATATTCAGCCAAAAAGCCATGACGAGATAGAGAATAAACGGCGACCCAAACGTGATGAACGACGCATAGATAAAATACATCCGGATCCGTGTCGGTTGGATGCGCATCCACTCACCGAGTTGCTGACAAACTCCAAAGGCAGACTTTTCGAGGAAGTCCCGGTTCGTATCAAAGATGCTTTCTACATGTTTCATGATGCCACTCAGTCAATGTTGTGTGTGTAAAAATAGGGTATCCAACTTGTTCAGTCAAACCCAAATGTACTTTTTTATGATGTTTAACACTGTACCGACAACGGGCATTCCCTACTTTTGAAACCTATGGCCGCAACTTCTTTTACCCTGGAAACCAATATCATAGATCCTGTCAATCGCAGGATTGGGTTTGGGCAGACGATCATCGAAGACGGTCGCGTCGAGTCCCTGGAGATCCTGGGACCTGTCTGCGAGGGCATGCCGTACCTGATGCCTGGCTTCGTCGATGCCCATATCCATATCGAAAGTTCGATGTTGACACCACCTGCATTTGCGCGTATTGCTGTGCGACATGGGACTGTCGCCACCGTCTCCGATCCACATGAGATCGCCAATGTGTGCGGGATCGATGGCGTACGGTATATGGTCGATCTCGGCCGGAAGTCAGGATTCAAATTTTATTTCGGTGCTCCTTCCTGTGTGCCTGCCACACCTTTCGAGACTGCCGGAGCTACCCTGC
>JBBREG010000231.1:0-5822 GCA_038203125.1 Chitinophagales bacterium | reverse complement strand
TCCGATGATCCCATCTCCTGTAGTGGAATCTGTCACTCTGCCTGTGATTGTTCGCTGGGCATCTACAGAAAACGACACCAGTAGAATAGTTAAAAAAGTCAAAATGATTTTTGCAAAAAGTTGGTACACAGTACCCATAGCAGTATAATTTATCGGTGAGGCAATAACTTCCGTAATAATAGAGTAAAAATTCCCCTTTCTCCGTAAGTTTATGGTCTCTCAAAGATACATTCACTTAAAATTAGCAACGATGAATTTACGTTTACTTTTTTCTGTTTTCCTGACGCTTATGTTCCTCGGAGCCAAAGCCCAGATCACCACGGTAGGGATCATAGGCCCTGCGACGCCGGGTGGTTGGGATTCTGATACAGACATGGTTCAGGATCTGGATAGTGCGCATCTATGGACTCTTGACGTAACCCTGGTGGCCGGTGAGGCTAAATTCAGGGCCAATGATGATTGGGCTATCAATTGGGGCTCTACTGATTTCCCTATTGGTGTGGCTACTCAGGATGGACCAAACCTCTCAGTTCCTGCTGGTGATTACAGCATTACTTTTAATTCGAATACCGGTGCCTATGCATTTTCTATTGACTCGGATATTGGAATTCTTGGATCTGCTACTCCTTATGGTTGGGATGCAGATGTTAACATGTTCCAGGATGCTCTTGACACCAATCTGTATACACTTTCACTTACCCTGGTAACAGGTGAAGCAAAATTCCGCCAAAATGATGCCTGGGATGTAAACTGGGGAAGTGCAGATTTTCCAACTGGTATTGGTGTTCAGAATGGAGCGAATATTCCAATTGCAACGGGAGGTGAATATTTTATCACCTTTAACAAAAGCACAGGTGAATACAGTTTTAGCCTGACAAGTTTCGCTACGGTTGGTGTAATTGGCGATGCAACACCAGGCGGCTGGGCTTCAGCCACACCACTAACTCAGACTTCTCAGAATCCAAAACAGTGGACCGCGATCCTTGACTTAGGTGACGGCGGCCTTCAATTTACAGGTGACAATGGAGTTGCTATTTGGGGTGGAACTGATTTCCCTGAGGGAGTGGCTTCAACCAATGATACGATTCCAGTTACAGGTGGAACTTGGGTCATTAATTTCAATACCCAGACGAGAGCATATTCTTTCGCACCTATTGAAATCTTCAACACGGTAGGCATCATAGGTGATGCTACACCCGGTGGATGGGAGAATGATACGGATATGGAATTTATCCCGAACTCCGATTCCTCCCTATGGCAATTACGCATCGAACTCACCGATGGTGAATTAAAATTCAGAGCAGACAATGACTGGGCAGTAAACTGGGGTGCAGGAGATTTCCCAACTGGTACTGCTGTCCGCGATGGCGCAAATATTCCTGTCACGGCAGGTGAATACCTAATTACATTCAACTCCTTTACAGGCTTTTATAACTTTGTATTGATCGTCGTTCCGGACAGAGTTGGTCTAGTAGGTGCTGGTACACCCACAGGAAGCTGGGATGTGGATTTCTTCCTAACACAAAGTGAGGATGATGAAAATATTTGGACGTACCAGTCTATCGACCTGAATGGTGAAGTAAAATTCCGTGCCGATAGTGCATGGGCTGTAAACTGGGGAAGTGCAGATTTTCCTGTTGGTGTTGGTACGCAGGACGGACCAAATATTCCTGCAGCGCCAGGTACATACGGTGTCACCTTTAACTCTAATACAGGAGAATTTACATTTGGTGATCCACTTACGATATCTACACAGGATATCCTTGATCCTTCCAGCATTAAGGCTTACCCAAATCCTGCTGACAATGTGGTGAATCTTGACCTCAGTGATGCAAGATTGACAGGTGAAGTTGTATTGAATGTTTATGACATGCATGGCAAACTTGTCATGACTGACAAACAAATCGTATCAGAGCACATGAAACTCAATGTAGCTGCCTTGCAAAATGGCAACTATTCACTGATGATTTCTAATGATCAATACGTCATCGGAAAGAAAATTGTGGTTCTCCGTTAATCACCAGGTTCTAACGATTGCAAAAAAAAAGGTGGTTTCCTGTTAAAGGGACCACCTTTTTTGATTTTTGAGAGCTTCTATGTGTTACTTGTGGAAGCCCTGCATTTAAATGACATTTACCTAACCTATTTGAGACATGATGTTTGAGATAAAGAACCGCTTCACACTCCAATTAATTCTTTTATTGATTATTGTCGGCTTCACGACAATTGGGAGCGCAGGACCTCTTATTTGGACTGAGCCTGCTTTTCCTACGAAGTTTGACGATGTCACTGTGTATTTCGATGCATCGGAGGGTAATGGTGCGCTCAATAATTTTCAGGGTGATGTGTATGCGCACACGGGTGTGATTACAGATCAGAGTTCTTCGGGAACGGATTGGAAGTATGTAGTGGGCAATTGGGGTACAGCAGATTCACGTGTGTTGATGACGCGAGTTAGTGCCAATGTCTACAGCATCAGTTTTAATATCACTGACTTCTACGGCATTCCGGTTGAGGAGACTGTACTTCAAATGGCATTTGTATTCCGCAATGTAAGCGGCAGCATTGTAGGCCGGGATGTGAATGGCTCAGATATTTATACAGCTGTTGCCCCATCAGCAGGAGGTTTGCTGATCAACCTGCGATCTCCTGAAGAAAGAGATGTTGTGATCTATGAAGATGACAGCCTGTTTATTGATGTCCTCATCAGCGATACAGCGAATCTTGTGATTACTGATAATGGCGTTGTTATCTTTTCAGGAAATGTAGATGAAACTTCATTTTATTATCATCCGGCCACAACCGGCAATCATGTATTATCATTTACAGCTATGCGGGATACGTCGGAATTTACGCTCACAAAAAACTTCTTTGTACTAAAACGAAATCCTGTAAAAGTTAATCCGCCGGCAGGAACTGTAAATGGCCTTACTTATTTTTCTGATACAACGTATCTATTTCAACTCTACGCACCCCTAAAAGAATATGCATTTTTATTAACGACTACGAATCAGTTTCGTCCCGACACATCCTTCCTGATGAACCTCGCCGACGATGACAAAACATTCTGGATCGAATTGCCAAGGAGTTGGTTTACTGATGGAAGGACTACATACCAATATTTAGTGCAAGGCGGCATTCGTATAGCAGATCCACACTCAGAAGTTATTCTCGATCCATCCAATGACCAGTTTATTGATGACGAAATTATGGCCACGCTTCCACCCTACCCCGATGGGTTGACACAAGGTATCGTTACAGCCTTTGATGAAGAATATGAGCCTTTTGATTTTGAAATAACTGATTTTGAAAAACCGGAAATATCCAAGCTCGTTGTGTACGAATTACTGATGCGTGATTTCCTTGCCGATCATAGTTATCAATCACTGCGCGATACATTGGATTATTTTGAAAGGCTGGGTGTGAATGCGATACAATTGATGCCGATCAATGAATTTGAAGGCAACCTGAGCTGGGGATATAATCCATCCTTTCATATGGCTGTGGATAAATACTATGGTACGCGTGAACAATTAAAAGAAGTAATCGATGAAGCGCATAAGCGTGGTATTGCTGTCATTTTTGATGTGGTGTTTAATCATGGTTTCTCACAAAGTCCATTAGCTCAGATGTATTGGGATCCCGTCAATTTCAGGCCCACCCCCAATAGTCCATATATGAATGTGACTGCAAAACATCCATTTAATGTAGGGTATGATATCAATCATGAAAGTGCTGCCACGAAGATCTGGGTCAAGCGGGTTCTTTCCTATTGGATCTCCGAATTCAAAGTAGATGGATTTCGTTTTGATCTTTCAAAAGGAATGACACAATTTAATTCCGGAAGTGATGCAGGTTTGATGGCGCGTTATGATGCCGGTCGGATTGCCATCCTGAAAGATTATGCAGATGCGATATGGGAAGATGATTCTACCTCCTATGTCATTCTCGAGCATTTTGCAGATAATAATGAAGAAATAGAATTATCCAACTATGGCATGATGCTGTGGGGAAATTCAAATCATGAATATAGCCAGGCGGCAAAAGGTTTTACATCTGACCTGGACTGGTCTGACTATTCATACAGAGGATGGACTAAGCCACATCTTGTGAGCTATATGGAGAGCCATGATGAGGAACGTGTGATGGTCCGTGTGCTGAATCAAGGTGACAGTGAAGGATCGTACAATACGCGTCAATTAAAAACTGCATTAAAGCGGGTGGCAGCAGCAAGTGCCATTTATTATTCTATTCCAGGCCCTAAGATGATTTGGGAGTTTGGGGAATTGGGATATGATTTTAGTATTAACCGTTGTGTCAATGGTACCATCTCCAATGATTGTCGTCTAGATCCGAAGCCTATTCGTTGGGATTATCTGCAGGTGCCAGAACGCGAAAGGTTATTTCAGGTGACTTCCGCGTTGATCAATTTGAAAAAAAACTATCAAACATTTTCAACCACAGATTTTGATTTCAACGATGGGAACTTATTTATTAAAACAGTGCATCTGAATCATCCGGACATGGATGCAGCCACTTTGGTGAATTTCCGAGTGATCAATTCCGATATCAATCCAAAGTTTCAATACACCGGCACCTGGTATGAATATTTTTCCGGTGACAGCATAGAAGTGACAAATACACAGGAAAAGATCACATTTGGGCCCGGTGAATATCGCATTTACACCTCAAAGCGAATCACACCACCTGATGGATTCGTAACCGGCACGCGGGATATAGCTGTGAAAGAAGTGCAGATCTATCCTAACCTGCTGCATGATGAAGCATTTATGGTAGGATATCTGCCGGATGGAACTGCTATTACGTCGATTAATATTTCTGATATGAGTGGTCGAATCATTTCCATTCCATCATATGAAACTGCTTTTGGTGGATTTCGTATCCAGGTACCGAATGTAATGAGCTCCGGAATGTACATCCTGAATGTTCAGACAGATAAACATTTATTTGTTTCCAAATTCATCAAGCAATAAATAGATTCTTGGAGATGAAGTCTGCCCTCATATTATTCATCTGTTGTATTTCGGTTTTAATTTCCGGCCATTGTCTGTTTGCTCAGCCGGGTGAAGACCAAATCGTCATAGGTGATGATGGCATCATGCGCTGGCGCAAGGACAATACGGAGATCACAGGTTTTGGTGTGAATTATACAGTTCCCTTTGCGCATGCATATCGAAGAGGAACTGAACTTGGGGTCGATCTAAAAGCGGCTATCGATGCAGATGTATATCACTTCGCCCGATTGGGTTTTGATCTATTTCGGGTGCATGTGTGGGATACAGAGATCAGTGATACCCTTGGCAATCTTTTGGAAAATGAACATCTCGAGTTATTTGATTACCTGCTCAGCAAATTAAAAGAGCGAAATATTAAAGTAGTTGTTACTCCGATCGCGTACTGGGGAAATGGCTGGCCTGATCCCGATACACCATCACCGGGTTTTGCACATAAATATGGTAAGGATCATTGTCTGACAAACCCCGACGCCATCAAAGCACAGGAAAATTATCTACGTCAATTTGTAAGCCATATAAATCCATATACTAATAAGGCTTATAAAGATGATCCCTCGATACTCGCTTTTGAAGTCTGTAATGAACCCCATCATCGGGGGGAACCGGAAGAGGTGACCATCTTTGTGCAGAAAATGAAAGATGCGATCACGCGCACGGGGTGTACCAAACCTGTTTTTTATAATGTCACCCATAGCATTCATCTGGCAGATGCGTATTACAAGGCGGGCATTGATGGGGGTACATTTCAATGGTATCCCACAGGATTGGGATATCAGAAAGAACTCA
>JBBREG010000230.1:0-5870 GCA_038203125.1 Chitinophagales bacterium | reverse complement strand
CCATCCTGATAATGTTGAGAACCTTCGGTTATATGCTGCAGTGAAAATTGCCTACGGTGCCATACCAGATCAATATCGCTGGCTTGTGTCGATGGTCACGAGTCTCAGTGGCTCCATTGATGAAGGACTGTCAGAATTACATCACATACTGAATAAAAGCCATCCGACTAAAAACGTGTTTTTCGGAGAAACCATATTAATCACAGCACTTGCCGAAGGACGCCTTAACAACAAACCGGAAAAAGCCCTGGCTTTACTGAATACGTATTACGGTAAAACACCGGGAAACAGGCTGATCCAATACATGATGGCTTCACTTCACATGGCCGCGGGGCAGAATGATGCAGCCATCCGTGTACTGACCATGGATGCTGGTGTCAGTGGTGCGGAGCGGATTCCTTATCTCGATTTTATGCTCGGAAAATGTAAACTTTTCCGGGGCGATGGGGACGCTGATATTTATTTCAAAAATTTTCTCCTCTTCAATAAAGGATCACACTTTATTAAAGAGGCGTATCAAAAACTGGCATGGCATAGTCTTTTGAAAAATGACCGGGACAGTTATTTCAATTCCATGCAGTTGTTGTTGATCAAAGGTGATGCTGATACAGATGAAGATCAACAAGCCATGAAAGAAGCGGAAACGCAAGAGATACCACATCCTCAATTATTGCGGAGCAGATTGCTATTTGATGGAGGTTATTATGAAAAAGCGAGCCAAATCCTGAATGATGCATTTTACAATACACTAACCCACCGGGCGCAGCGGTTGGAATATTTATATCGAAAGGGTCGTGTCTTACATGCCCTGAAGGCTTATCCTGAGGCACTCCATTATTACACCCTGGCGATCAAGGCAGGTGAAAATGAACCTTATTATTATGCCTGTAGTGCAGCATTGCAAAGCGGCATCATCCATGAGACCTTAGGTAGTGAGGGTGCAGCAGCCCGATATTATCAGATCTGCCTTCAAATCAACCCCGCATCGTATGCGACCAGTCTGCACCAGAAGGCAAGGACCGGGCTGAGCCGGATGGAATAAATTCTAATAGAAACTCTATATTTGCAGTCCTTTTTTGGCAGGTGCTCACCCGATGCAGTGACCTGAAAGGCTTATACATCAGTCCTTTTTGAAATTTTTGGCGTGGTAGCTCAGATGGTTAGAGCGTGCGATTCATAATCGCAAGGTCGGCGGTTCAATCCCGCCTCACGCTACTCTCTTTTTCCTTATGGTTATTAGGTTATCCTAAAGCCACAAGGTTTTGGGAGCGAGCCTTGCCTACCCTATACCCCCTAAAGTGACAAACCAAAGTGACAATCAGTGACAACCCTTGGAATGAATAAAGTGTATCTGCAAGGGGAATGAATAATGAACTCAAAAACGAAAAAGCAGGAGTGGCTGATCGTAAGCACTTATCATCAGCCTGGTGAAAGCATCAAACGATAAGGACAACGATGGTACATTGAAAATATGTTCAAGGATCTGAAGTCAAATGGATTTCAATTGAAATGCACGCACATTACCGCTCCCTAAATGGAGGCCATTCAAAAATAAAAATAATAGCTTTATTGAAATTCCGAAATGGTCGTCAGATGGACAAAAAATTGCTTTCACTATTAACACCGATGACTTTTCGGGTCTTTACATTTATCAATTGGCGGATCAAAAAATTTATAAACTTCTCGATAAATTAGTAACCAATTTTGAATGGTTTACGAATTGAACCAAATGCAGAAAAACCTTCAGGATAAAAACCGATCCGTCCATTCACGAGGCGGAATAGGGCAACTTGAATATCGTGCCCCAAATTTGTATCTCTTTGCCGCAACCCATGTATAAAGTTTGTCACGAAAAGATTTTGGAATAACCTTTCCTGCATAAAAAATATTGATGGGGAAATTCATGATTTTTATAATTTCTAATATCGCATCACTGCGTATATACGTTTTTCCTTTTTGAAAATAAATGATTGTATTTTCTTTTAAAAATTCCGGAAGAAGCGGCGTGAGAATCTTCAACGAAAGATCACTTTCAAGAGGTACAAATCGAAATAACTTGTTCCGGTCCCAACGAATGATACGTTTGACCCACGAATGACACATGGGACAATTTCCGTCGAAGAAGATTATCCTGTCCGGAATCCTTTGATTTGAATCTTGTGGTCTCAAATTTACTTCCCTGGTTCTTCTAAACGGACATAACATTTATTCTACTCCCGTTGGCGGCACTTTATCCTTCAACTTCGTTACTACTCAAAACGTAAATAGGTTTTCACTGTAAAGGTACCTTAAAATGAAAGGAAAGGCCAGAACACTTCTTTTGCTGCTGATCTCAGTGATTTTCACGATTGGGATCCCATCCTGTGATGGCCCGGATTATGCTGCCTTCCGGGGAATCCAAATCGCAGACTTTTTTGATATCGCTTCTAATGATTTCATTCCTGCTCCTGCAACAATTACGACCGACAGCATGGTAATCCTCATTCAACCTCGGATTGATTTTTTCACACAACAAACTTTTCAGGGAACGATGGATCAGGCCTGGGCATTTTCCCCAACAGACCCCATCATGGCTAATGAGATAACGGATATCCGGATCTTTAGTAATAATGACATGTATGATGTGCCGGCCGGACAAAACCTGTCGAATACGCTTGAATTTAGTACTGCATCAAATATAAAATTTTCGCTCTCGGACTTCCTTGCCGACTTTCTCCAAAAGGGAAGTGAATTCTATAATAACGAGTCCATTTTTATTTTTTTTAAGGACAAACCTGCCCCAGACATGTATCGCTTCGTGATCGAACTGGAGGACAATAATGGTCATGTATTTACGGCTACAACCCCTACACTTTCCTGGCAATGAAAAATATCCTGATCATCATCGCAATCATCCTTACACCCTTCTTCGTAAGTAGCCAGGATGTAAATCCATTTTATAAAGCATTTCAAATAAAGCTATCACCTTTTGAAGTGTTGTATGATTATTACAGGATCGGTATTGGTGTTGAGAAAAAATTTGAACACCATGCGATCTGGGGTTCCCTGCATTTTGGAAGAGAACTGGCGAATTATTCACCTGCAGAAGCTCCGGAGGGATACTTTACCTATGCGGGTGTTCAGGCTGGCATGAAATGGATTTTTCCCGCTGGTATTGGTGAATACTTTGTTGGTGGCAAATTTGGATATGATCGTACCCGGAAATTCTATTCGAATGATGTATTCTATGATGTGGATCGAAAGGTCGCTGTACTATATGATCAGGCCTACAACAAAAGATTCCGCATTGCCATATTCGCTGACAATGGGTATGAATTTTTTATTGGTCCACGGTTTAGCATTGAAGTATCTGCGGGATTGGGTGTCATGAGCATGGAGAATGCATATGAAGATATCGTAAATCCCTTTGAACTCAACGATGTTGAGCCTCTCAACCGTCGAAGGAAATATCAGTACAAGTATGTCGAACAGATATTGAAGCCTGCATTTACGGGAGCGTTGAAAATTGGATGGAGGCTGTGACCCTTCGACACCTCGCGCTCATCCATGGGCAAGCTCAGGGCAGGGAGCGTGAGAGTCTGTGCGCGACCTATAAATGTAAGCTCTGGAATTTATCCGAAAACTTTTTCAAAGGCATCGCGGAGCAGACGGACCTGCACTACTGATGCTACATTATTTTCTTTTTCTGAGGATGGAATTGAAGGAGCATAAATCTTTTTATATCCCAGGCGAATCGCTTCAGAAATACGCTTATCCAGTTGCTGTACTGGTCGCACTTCACCTGACAGACCTATTTCTCCTGTAAAACAAATATCACGCGGGATCGGAATGTCCTGCAGTGAAGAAACCAATGCTATCGCTAATGCAAGATCTATGGCTGGCTCACTCACTTTCAGACCACCTGCAACATTGACAAATACATCCTGGTTGCCAAAGAAAAATCCACATCGCTTTTCAAGTACGGCTAACATCAGGTGTAGGCGACGTACGTCATACCCGGAAGAGGATCGTTGTGCAGTACCATATACCGCCGTACTTACCAGTGCCTGCGTTTCAATAAGAAACGGTCTGTACCCTTCCATCACCAGGGCGATGCTGGTACCTGATGTACGATGCTCATGATCAGCCGGCACGAGCCATTCAGATGGATTGGCAACAGGAATCAGACCTGCGCCCCGCATTTCATAAATGCCAATTTCCCGTGTGGATCCAAACCTGTTTTTCACACAACGCAACAACCTGAAATTATAATGCCGATCGCCTTCCAGTTGGAGCACCACATCTACAATATGTTCCATCAATTTTGGTCCTGCGATATCTCCTTCCTTCGTGATGTGTCCCACTAAAAAAATCGTGATGCCCGTTTCTTTACTCAATTGTTGCAAACGATAGCTGCATTCACGGATCTGACCCATTGTGCCGGGGACAGATTCCAGTTCAGGTGTATGCATGGTTTGGATGGAATCCACGATCACTACACCGGCATTTATTTTTCGGATAGCTTCTGTGATGTGGTTCACATCGGTTTCCATCAGGATATGACACTGGTCACTTTTGATGCCGAGGCGATCAGCACGCATCTTGATCTGTGATGCGCTTTCTTCACCTGAGATGTACAATATTTTCAACGCCGGATCAAGTGCGAGTTGTAATAACAATGTTGATTTGCCGGCTCCGGGTTCGCCCGCTATCAGGATCATTGACCCGGGTACCATGCCCCCCCCGAGAACTCTTGACAATTCCGGGTCCATGATCACAATTCTCATATCAGCCACGTTGCTGATCTCCTCGAGCAGAACCGGAAGTGAAACAGGTGATTCCTTTTTCCTGAGTAAGTCAGAAGCAGGCTTTGAGGTTATTACTTCTTCGATTAAAGTTTCCCATTCATTACACTCCGGGCAACGGCCCATCCATTTGGTGGATGCGGCACCACAATTCGAGCAGACGTACCGGGTTTTGAGTTTGGACATGTGTTTTCAAAAGATGACCTCAAATATAAGGTCCCTGTCAATGAACTCCCTGTAAATTGAATTATGATTTCCGCCATAGGGTATTGGTTTCATCCTTAGCGTATTAAGCTTAGGATAAAAATTTAAAGTGATTCTTCCTGTGCCCCTGGATGAATTCATTCCGGGTCAATTAACAGTTAGTTACCAGTAGCCATGGATAATTTTCTTCCTCTATAGGGTTAAAGGAATTGACTTCCAACTACA
Organism: Chitinophagales bacterium; assembly: GCA_038203125.1. Taxonomy (GTDB): domain Bacteria; phylum Bacteroidota; class Bacteroidia; order Chitinophagales; family Saprospiraceae; genus Opimibacter. The sequence continues at coordinate 657 of JBBREG010000230.1, read as the reverse complement.
TCTCCGCTCAAGGCGGATCTTCGAAATGTTCGATCTGTAATATCAATTACCGGTCGTCAGGATATAGTTTTCAATTGGTTTTTTGGGGTTTTTGGGGTGCCGGACGAAAGTCTGGTACCCCTCTTTTGATTTTGGATTTTTGATTTTGGATTATAGATTTTAGATTTTGTGATCGCATGTCGCGCTATAGCGTAGGGGCGTGAGATTTTAGATTTTGGATTTTAGATTTTAGATTTTTTATTTTGTGAGTGCCTGAGGCGCCATCAAACCGGGGCGTGAGATTTTTGATTTTTGATTTTTGATTTTAGATTTAGTCAGCACGTAAGAGGGCCATCATGCTATCACCTGAGAAATGTGATTTTTGATTTTATGTTGCCTGTTTGAAAGTTTAAATGTTGCAACGTGTTCAAAATTGGGGTGTAGATGACCATTTCATGTGACCATATACCTGGGGATTGAGGTTCAAATTTTGATACCTTTCATAACATCAGGGACTATGGATTTTCACATGTTACTTTTGATTACCAAATACTGATTACCGAAATGTATCTTGCTGGTCATGGATGAAACACAACCCGTCGTAACTGCGCTCATCACAAATGATGCTGTAATTTTTGGCCTCTTGCTTACAGTTCTTGCGCTGATATTTTATACATC
>JBBREG010000229.1:0-5890 GCA_038203125.1 Chitinophagales bacterium | reverse complement strand
GATGCACGCAAATATTATAACACCCTTGGTATCCGGCATAGCATGTATTGCAGTGGAGAAGATGTTCAGACCGATTTTGTTTCAACAACATCAATTGCCCGAATGACAGCGCAATGGCAGTCTTTTCTTTCATCAATAGTGCGCAAACATACCAGAAGTCAAGTAGCCCAATTGATAAATGCACTGGTGTGGGGAGACCGCTCTGACATGGATGAGGAAGTCATGGATGCATTTGCCGATTCAGGTGCGATGCATGTACTGTCTGTGTCAGGTATGCATGTCGCGATCCTATATAGTATGATATCGCTGATCCTCGGAGTGCCAGGAGCGGGCGGATTAGGCCAACGAGTGGTTCGGTTCGTGATGTACACCTTTGCGATCATTCTATATGTTGGATTATCAGGTGCAGGTCCTGCGGTCGTACGTGCAGGACTCATGATCATCTTATTTCTTTTTGGAAAGAGTATGGGATGGAATACGCAGATCTGGAACCTGCTGGGATTTGCGGCATTTATGATGTTATGGTTAAATCCATACGTATGGGAGAATATCGGGTTTCAACTTTCTTTCCTGGCTATGGCCGGAATTCTACTTTTTGCAAAACCTGTTATCAGAAGCTTATCTTTTAAATATAAAATCCTTCATATAACCTGGGAGATTACTGCATTGTCCATCGCGGCACAAATATTTATCCTTCCGGTTCTATTGGGTCAGTTTCATCAATTCCCGCTTACGTTTATCCTCAGCAGTATTCTTGCCATACCAGCGTCCTATCTCGTCATGGGAGGTGCATTGCTCAATGTGTTCTTATCATTTGCAGGGATCAATTTGCTGTGGCCTATTGTCGACTGGAGTGGATACTATTTTATCGTTGTGATGAAATGGATATCTGCTCTGAATCCATTGATGCATTATTCCCTGACATCTGTTTCCGGAACCCTGATGATGCTGATGGCAGTGCTGATTTCTTTTGGGGTTGTATTCAAATGGCCCTATGGAAAAAGAATTGGGTTCGCTATGGGAGCACTCCTGCTTCTTTCGTTAGGCTGTCATAGGGTAACACATTGGAAGAAGGATGAACTGATAGTGTATCATGCTCCCAAAGGTTTATTGATAGATATCATACAAAGAGGTCATTGTATTTCGATTCAGGATGAACGAATCTCATCTGCTTCTCTTGAATTTATTGCAAGAGGATACCGGTGCCACAAGGATATTATTTCATCTGCACAGATGAATGTGCATCAGGATTTTTCTAAAGATGAGATGATCTATGAGAAGTATATCGTTTCATTTTCGGGAAAGAAAATTTTGATTTACAATGAATCCATGTCGAATACTGACCAAGCACATTTTGACTATATCATTATTTATGGCGGTAAAAATACCTGGACACTTAAAGAATTCATTTGCACCCAGTCAACATCCAGTTTTATCATCCCCGCGCATCTGGATAAAAAACTTCGAAAGCCTGTGATAAGATATTTGCAGGAAAACAATATACCCTATTATGATATAAGTACGAATGGCTTTTTCAAAATGGGGATATGAAAAAAACATACCATTATACCATTTCCCGAACTGACCGGATATGCCTTGTATCTTTTTGCGTTGTGCTCCTGTCATGGGAACTCATCAAACTGGTCATGCCATCCGCTGAAAAATCCTTTGACTATATTTCCAAACCCAGGGAAATCTACAAGTCAGACTATACTTCCTACGAAAGGAAACCGTATAAGAAAAAGTATTCTTCCTATCCCAAATATCAATGGAATAAAAAAAAGTACACACCGGATAACAAAAATTTTCTGCCACCTCCTTCCTCCCCTATTTCAATCATGACAGCAACATACGACGAACTTCGTTCGACCGGTCTATCATCCAAAGTCGCCTCGAATATTGTTAAATTCATTTCTTCTGGTGGCATCATATCTGACACAGCACGACTGATGAAAATATATGGCATGGATTCACTCCAATTGATAACCGCTTTACCCTACCTCATTTTCGAAAAAAAAGAAATAAAGTATGATTCAGCTGTCTTTAAAAAAACTGCTTTTTCGAAAAAGGAAACCAGAATTGTTGATCTGAATCTGGCGACGTTAGAAGATCTCGAAGCACTGAATGGTATTGGCATTACGCTCGCAGAACGAATCATTAAATTTAGAGAATCTCTCGGAGGCTTTTCATCACCTGACCAGCTAACGGATTGTTACGGTATAACACCAGAACTTTTTGATAAACTAAAACCACAACTTATTGCTTCCGGCACCCCTCGCTTGGTGTATATAAATGAAGTTGATCTGAACACATTTATACATCCTTACATCAGTAGAAAATTAGTTCGGATGATCAAGGCCTATAAAGATCATCATGGGCCTTTTACGGATGCTTCAGAGTTGCGGAAGGTGTATCCACCCGATACAGGGTGGTGCATGAAGATCCTGCCTTATATCAGTTTTGAAACGGAGAGATGATGTGTCGTCAGCTCCACGCTTAGACATGTCGTTTCCACTCCATCAACGACCGTCAAATATTACAATATAAGTGGCGTCGATGAGGCAGTCGAAACGTTATATTTTTACCACCGCACTATACTTCTCCACAAACGCCTTCATCTCTGCTACCATCTTCGGACTACCAATAGAGATGGTTGCCCGCTGATGAAGATCATGTACCGGCATATCAAGGATGCGCTCGAGTTGACAGGATATAGCAACACCACCAGCCTGTTCTACGATGAATGCCATAGGGTTACATTCATACAACAAGCGTAGCTTTCCATTTGGATATTTACGTGTATGCGGATATAAAAAGATACCACCCTGGATCATGATCCGATGGATGTCTGAGACCATGGAGCCGATGTATCGAAGACCGAGGTTGAGATCAGAACAATGATCAATATACCTGCGCATCTCAAGATCGAATTTTAAATAATAGCCCTGATTGACTGCGTAATATGCTCCGTCTTCAGGAATCTTGATGTCTTTGTGAGAGAGGCAAAATTCTCCAATCGATGGATCCAGCGTAAAGCCATTGACACCATGACCGGTCGTGTAAACCAATATAGTTGATGTACCATACAATACATATCCAGCAGCAACTAGTGCAGAACCCGGTTGCAGAAAATCATCCAGCGTTGCCGGGCCACTCAGATCAGAAACTCTCCGATAAATACTGAAAATCGTACCCACCGAAACATTGACATCTATATTACTTGAGCCATCCAGCGGATCGAATACCACTACATATTTTGGCATTTTATTCGCTACCGGCGGCACCAGTGTAATCGTTTCCATTTCTTCGGATCCAATAGCAGCACATTCACCACTATTGCCCAGACATTCGATCAGCTTATCATTGGCATAGATGTCAAGTTTCTGGACAAGATCACCGGATTCATTTTCCGAACCAGCCACACCGAGGATGTTGACAAGCCCTGCTTTATTGACTTCACGATTAATGATCTTGGCGGCTACACCAATGTCTCTCAGCAGGTTGGTCAACTCGCCCGTAGAACTCGTGTATTCTTTTTGCTGACGCAGGATAAATTCATCCAGCGTGATGATTCTGTTGCGATTGGAAAGGTTGGTCATAGTAACTTCAATATAACGTTTTGATATTTAATATCCTCCAAAATATCTTCTCAAAAACCACTCCAGACTCAGTCCCGCCAGAAGAATAAGACAGAGCCATTTAAGGTGGATCAGCGGCTTGGTTTGTGTACTACTGTACATCACAGGTTTGATCTGTTCATTGCCCAGGATTTTATCCGCCAGTCCTTCTATGCCGGCAGGATAAATCATTTCTCCGCCATATTCACCGGCCAGTTGCCGGAGCAAACCATGGTCTGCAGTCATTTCAAGTGTTTCGAGCTGGATGGGCTGCACTACAAATCTTCCATCGTGGGTAAGTCTAATCCCATTTAATTCAGTAAATGCAGACCACGAATAACTACCTTCCGGAAAACGTCCAATGCCTAATGCGTAGGATGGACCTGATGTATTGAATGTATAATCAAATTCTTCCCCTGCACTGTTTCGTATTTTTATGAATGCATCCGGAGTATTGATCAACTCGTAATTATCATTATATAATTCTGCCTGAAAACTGATCTCCTCTAATTCTGTGTATAAACGTTTCGCTGAGGTCACTTTAAATTTGCGCTTATCCGATTTCGTAGATGCATACTGACATAGCTGTCCTACAAGTTCATGTGTGATTTCCTTTGATCCATTCTGTAACTGATCGTACAGTTGCCATTTCCAGATACCCTCTCCTGCAATGACACAGGTGCGTACATCATTCGCTTCACCCATGACAATAAGCGGAAACTGTGTATCCACTCTTCCAATCCGTTGATATGCCAATACCTGTGCACCACTACCGGTCGTATATTCTCCATAGGGAGAGACCAAAGGTGCAAACGTGGCAATTTTATTTTTCAGGTCATCTGATAAATTAAAAGCTGTAAAGCCGGGATTGAGAATCATCGACACATCATTCGGAGTGCGATTTCCTCCTCCCTGCACACTGAGAAAAGGTTGTGCCTGGTTTAGTGCATTGAGATCTGTCTGGTAACCTGCAACAAATATCCGTGGAATACCTTGCTTTTGTATTTCAGCGGTAATGCTTTGTAATGGATTTCGGAGAGAAGGTATTTGATGTAACACGACAAGATCATATCCCTTCAGTTTTTCCACACTCATCTCACCAGCCATCAGTACATCCACTTCGTAATTGCGTTGAGCCAGCAGAGCAGATTTCCATACGGCGAGATCAGGATGTGGACTATTGGCAAGCACAAGAACTTTTAAACGACCATCAATTACCTCTACAAAAAAATCACGAACATTATTGACATAGGTGACCTCATTACGCACTTGTGTTAATTGGACACGATACCGTTGCACACCACTCTGCGTAGCTTCAATGATGGCATCATATGTTTGAAACCATGGGTCTCCATTCACCTGGATCGGAATGCGCTCGAGAAGGACATTTTGGTCATCACGAATATGTCGTATTTCCAAAGCTGTGGTCGCACCACCAAGACGCATGGCAGCCATGTCGACCTGGATGGTAAACTTGTCTCCCAGATAAGCAATACTGTTATGAAAAACTTCACGGACCTGGAGATCTGTTTTGCGCACCGTATCGCCCACTGCCACTGTATAGATTGGTGCTTTGAGATCTAAAGGCAGATACAATGGATTCCGGCCACGATTGATCGCACCATCGGAAGCCAATATGACTGCCCCAACATTCTGACCTCGATATTGGTCCTGGAGATATGTCATCATCTGGCCCATGTCGCTGGCCTGGTCATCATAGACCCACTGATCAACCGTATTGACCTCTTCGCCAAAGCCCAATTTCTGCACAACATATTTTTCACCCAGCCTGGTGGCCAGGTTATTAAAAGCTGAAGCATATGCCGTAGAGTCACTTTTCGACATTGCCGACCTGATGCTGGCCGATTGGTCCTGAGCGATAATGATGACCGGAGGTTCAGTTCGTGTTTGGAGCAGTTTAAGGAGTGGAGCCAGGAGTAAACTGGCGAGAATTGTCACCACCGTGCCCCGGATGGCAGCCATCAGCGTACGTAACCAGGTGGGCTGATCCACGAAGGTTTTATCCTTATGATAGAGGAGGATTGCGGCTGCAATACCCAGCAAAACACACAATAACAGGTACCAGGACGGGTATTGCCAACTCAGATTCTGCACGCTTTCAGTGGATTGGTGATAAAAATGACCTGTGCTTTAACGTCCACAAAGATTGAAAAAATATCCTGGAGGTCATGGAATCGCTCACTATCTACTGGTCCAATATTTGAACCTTTCAGTCGTGTGAGGGGTATATTTGACACACCTCCAATTCTCTT
>JBBREG010000228.1:0-5948 GCA_038203125.1 Chitinophagales bacterium | reverse complement strand
GAAAAATTTACGAGCAGAATATAATCCTGAAATTTATCCAGCGACATGCCCGTGTACCGCGGCAGCCAGTTGTTTACGATATCTGATTTTGTCTTCATACTTTTTTAGAACGTGAGAACGTGAGAACGTGAGAGACGTGAGAACGTAATATTTAGACACCTCACACTTCGACTCCGTTCAGTGCAAGCGATTCACCATTCACGATTCACGAACTCATGATACACCGACGCCATCACCTCCTCATGCTTCCGCACCTCAATCTTCATAATCCGTCTCAACACATCCGGATCCGCCTCGTCAATCCAACGATCAATCTCTCCACTCGAAGCAGCCCTGTTCGCATGGATCTGTTCACGCACGCCATATAATACGGCCGCCACATGCTTGCACACCGGCCCATGCTCAAAGGGACAGGTGCATTGCCAACTGGTGATCACATCGTGACCCACCAATAAGACCTGGTATGCATCTGTCCCTTCGATCACTGCCGTCCAGCCATCTGCTGTTTGTTTCAGCATCAATACCTGGTGCGCATCAAAATATTCTTTACCACGTTCGGTAATCAGGAGATGAACATCTTCTTCAAACTGATCAACACGTATGCTCATGGACGTAACATCCTTGTCATGCGCGTTGCACCACCGGCAGTACATACTACTGTATACAATCCACTGGAAAGTTTTGCCACATTAATCCGGTCCGTTGTCGTATGTCCCTGGTCCACGGTCATTCCTTTTGTATCGATGATCATATACTCCATTCCATTGATTGCATTTTCCCACTTCACAGTGATCTCATCAAAAGATGGATTTGGATATATCGTCAGTTGCTCAGCATTTAGATCAATGTCCTCGATGCCTGTGCCATTCACAAACGAAAGGAAAAAATCAATCGAACTTAATACCGCAGGAAACACACACGCGCCATGACCCAGGCCACTATTGAGATCTACAGCTTCCAGATCTGTCGCGCCAAGTGCATTCATTTCTGTTTCCGCTACAATGGAATTTGCAGGAGGCACTGTTACATCCGAACCGCAATAGTATAGTTTGGTAGGCGACGTTGGCGCAAAGTTATAGGTATCATTTGCTCTCAAAGCCACATTGATCGGGTGGGTAAGATCATTCTCAATGGCGTCAACGATACTGTCATGCAACATTCGTTTGACAACCGTATCGCCGCCTGATTGTAATTCGCTGATCATTGTATTGTTGAGCATCGTCAGATTAATATCACCATGTAAGAATGATTCGATACTCGTCGCAAAAGGTTCTTTGAATACCTGACCAACGCTATCGTATAATCCATACACTTCATTATAGCTCAGGAAGATATTCGCAATGTATGCAGGGTTGTTATACGACACATCACTCAGTACGATATCACGCATCACACCTGACAAGCTATATGGTCCTGACATGTGAGTTGCAGCCGTAACCGGAATAATGATAGACCAAAAATCATCGATCTCTTTATGTAATGCCATCGATGCATGTCCTCCCTGAGAGTATCCGGAAAGGAATAAAAAATTAGGATCGTACTCCGGATCATTCAGTTCGAGGAATTCATACGTCGCGAACAACATATCAAGTGAAGCTGAAGCTTCAGAGGTGGCATGTAAATACGGATGAAATCCTCTCGCGTCACCCAGACCTAAATAATCAGGTGCCGCTGTGGCAAAACCCTTTCCGGCATAGGCCATAGCTATTTCAAAACCACCGCGTAACTGTGAAGGCACATCAGTTGGACCGCTGACAGTGCCATGTCCGTATACGACAATGGGTAATTTGGTATCAGCTGGTACCTGCGGGAGCACAAGAAGTCCCGAAGCTGTATCAGGTTCCAAATGGACATCTAGAGTCTTGTAACGGATCTTGTACAGATCGATATCATAGTCAACCAATTGTCCGAAAAGAACCAGGAGCTCAAATTTGGTGCGGCTGCCGAGGAAGGTATAGTCAACGACGTAATCCTGGGCAACAACTTTTCCGGTAGCAATAAAAAGGGCAAAGAGAATGAGGAATTTGTGAAAACGATTTACCATAATTAAATTGATATGAATGATGATGAATAGGAGAAAGATAATCTGTCAGGTCAAAAATATAACTAATTTGCCGAATATATAACCCGGTCGCATATGACCATGTATACAGTAGAGCACATAGGAATCGCCGTCCGGTCACTCATCGAAAGTGATCCCCTCTTTGAACGCCTCCTGGGCCAGCCGCCATACAAACATGAAGAAGTTAAAGATCAACAGGTCATCACCTCTTTTTTTAAAACGGGTGAATCCAAAATTGAACTGTTGGAATCTACAGATCCGTCAGGTCCCATACACAAATTTATCGATCGACGGGGCGAGGGCATTCATCATATTGCATTCGAAGTAGCTGACATTCAGGCGGAAATGCAGCGTCTGAAGAGTGAGGGATTTGAACTGCTCCAGGAACAACCCACCCGGGGAGCCGATAATAAATGGGTTTGTTTTATCCATCCCAGGTCAGCCAATGGTGTGCTGGTTGAATTGTGCCAGACAATCCTGGATGATCAGGATCCTATAGGTGATGCTAACGCCTGAGCACATCCTGATAGCGTTTGCGGGTGCCTTTGTGGCCGGCATGATCAATGCCCTGGCCGGAAATGGTTCTGTCATCACGCTCACCATCCTCACAGAATTAATCGGTCTTCCGGGCAATATTGCCAATGGGACCAACAGGGTAGGGGTTCTTCTAAATGCGCTCGGGGCGTTCACAGGTTTTAGCAGAAATTCCAAAATTGATTACAGCCGTCACATAAAATATATCCTCCCCGTGGTGTTGGGAGCGGTCATGGGTACGCTCATCGCCACTATCGTCACCAACGAACAATTTATGGGTGTCTTCAAATTTCTGATGATCCTCATGCTGATCGTCATCCTCGTCAATCCGGAACGATGGTTGATCGTCCGGCCCGAGCAGAGTGTCTTGCCCAAATGGATGGAGTGGCCTGTCTTTATGGTGCTTGGTTTTTATGGAGGATTTATCCAGATGGGTATGGGTGTCTTTTACCTGGCCGTCCTGGTCCTCGTCGCCCGTCTCCCGATGCTCGAATCCAATGCCATCAAAGCAGTTTCTGTTGGAATATTCACCTTAATAGCTGTCATCATTTTCGCATTTGCTGGGCAGGTTGTCTGGCTCATCGGCTCCGTGATGGGCGTCGGCCAGTTTCTCGGCGGATGGTTTTCAGCCCACTATGCCAGCAAGGTGTCATACGCTCCAAAGGTCGCCTACTATGTGCTGATCGTTGCGGTCCTGCTTTCTCTTTTGAAGTTGTTCAATGTATTCGGATAAAGTAAAATCTAAAAGATAAAAGCTAAAAGGTATTGAGACCGCAGACCGGTTGCTGAGCCTGCCCAGGGATGAGACCTGCAACTCCCTTGCTGCCCCCTGCAACTCCCTTGCTGCCACCTGCAATGCCCTGCAACTTCCCTGCAATGCCCTGCAACTTCCCTGCAACTCCCTTGCTGCCCCCTGCAACTACCCTGCAACTCCCTTGCTGCCCCCTGCAACTACCCTGCAACTTCCCTGCAATGCCCTGCAACTTCCCTGCAATGCCCTTCAACTTCCCTGCAACTTCCCTGCAATGCCCTGCAATGCCCTGCAATGCCCTTCAACTTCCCTGCAATGCCCAGCAACTTCCCTGCAACTTCCCTGCAATGCCCTTCAACTTCCCTTCAATGCCCTGCAGTCCCTGCAATGCCCTGCAGTCCCCGCTCCCGTGCTCCATAACCTATCATTTACATAAAATCAGTAACTAACTGGCATGATTTTCCGTTATATCTCCATTATGAAACTAATCGTATCCATTGCAATCTCCTTACTCTTCATCATGCCGTTTGCGGCCTACAGTCAGCAGGACGCGAGTCTGGATGCTGCATTGAATAAGGGAAGTGCTATAGATGTCGGTGTCTTTTTTGCCGGGACAGTCGACGTTTCCATCCCCGGTACCGAAACATCCATGTCCTCTGCTGATGCTATCCAGACGCTTACTCAGTTTTTTGCTAACAATCTGGTAAAAGGCTATAACCGAGCACATCTTACAGCTCCCCAGGCAGGTCGTGCTGCGTATTCCTTAGGTGACCTGTATACCTCCGGTGGCACCTACCGCATCTACCTGTATTTTAATGACCAGAAAAAGATTTCTGAAATCCGGATACAGAAATAGTGAGCGTGAGAACGTGAGACGTGAGAAAATAAGAGTGTAGGATACGTAAGATTAGTAGGGATTTTGATTATCAAAATGTACTGCGAAATCAGATCTTAAAAAATCTTAACTAATCATAATGATCAGCGTTCCCTGAGTATAGTGAGCAGGTCGTGTTTTGATCTCCCCTTGCTCTATCGCAAGCCGCAAGCAGCAAGCCCTACCTCCTACTAATCACCCAAAGCCCTATAAACGTCAGCAACCCATTCACAGCAAGAATGAGAAATCCAAACGTCAGCCCATTAAACAAATCCTTTGAAAACATATCCAGGAAAAATGAAATCACAGGAGATGCAATACACACCGGCAACACCCAGCGGTCGTGTATTTTTCTTTTCGTAAATAAACCAAAAGAAAATAATCCTAATAAAGGTCCATACGTATAACCTGCTGCCCGAAATAATTCATTGATCACCGATCCTTTATTAATCAGTTGGAATACTAAAATAACGCCTGCAAAAATGACTGCAATTAAAATGTGAACACGTGTTCGTGTTTTTAATTTTTCTGCTTCCGACATCGCTTTTTCCTTTTTTTCAAAGCCCACAAAATCGATACATACAGCCGTGGTTAATGCGGTTAGCGTTCCGTCCGCACTGTTGTAAGCAGAAGCGACGAGCCCGATGATAAACGCGATGCCGATATAAAACGGAAGATGATTCATCGCGAGCATGGGATATAATTGATCCGCACGCGCGGGTGCATCGATCTGCAGATGGCGCAGGTACATCCACAATAGTGCGCCGAGGATCAGCACAAGTACATTTGCAATTACGAGGATCACAGAAAACGCAAACATATTCTTTTGTGCTTCGCCGATGTTTTTGCAGGAAAGATTTTTTTGCATCATATCCTGATCGAGGCCGGTCATGACAATCGTGATGAGGGCACCGCTTAGAAATTGTTTGAAAAAATTATTTGGATCTGCCCACCCACCTTCGAAGAAAAATAGTTTGGAAAATCCTGCATCGCGAATGGCAGCAGGTACTGAAGGCAGTGTCAGATCAAGTGCATTGACAATAGCTATTATCGTAAGGATCACTGCAGCCAGCATACAAAACGTCTGCAGCGTATCCGTAAAGACAATTGTCCGGATGCCCCCTTTGTATGTGTACACCCAGATAAGCGCAATGGCGATAATCACTGTGATCCAAAACGGAACGCCTAATGGCGCACCCAACAATCCATGAAGCACCATCACTGCGAGAAACATCCGGAACGCAGACCCAATCAATCGCGACAACATAAAAAACGCAGATCCGGTCTTATACGCATTGGGTCCGAAACGTATTCCCAGATATCCATAGATCGATATCAGATTAAGACGGTAATACAACGGCATCAACACAAGTGAGATCACCATGTATCCAAGCAGATAGCCGAGGACAACCTGCAGATATGAAAATGCCTGATTATGTCCGCCCGCTCCAACGACGCCCGGGATCGAGATAAACGTGACCCCCGATAAGCTACTACCAATCATCCCGATGGCCACCAGCCACCATTGCGATCTGCGGCCGTTGACGAAATAATCATCCGTGGTAGAGTGGCGCGACGTAATCCACGCGATGGTCAGGATCAGCAGGAAATATCCGGCTACAATGGATAGGATGATGTAGGGCGAAATACCACCTGTAGGCATGCGCGGCAAGATACGTCAAGAAGATTTTGGATTTGGATTTTTGAGGGTTGCTGAGCTGCAGCAC
>JBBREG010000227.1:0-6049 GCA_038203125.1 Chitinophagales bacterium | reverse complement strand
GCCATTCTGGTTCTGGAGTTTCGCACCTTCAAGAGTACGTTGATCGTTTTGTCGGTTGTTCCATTGGGCATAGTGGGAGCACTGATGATTTTATTTCTCGGTGGTGAGACGTTATCGTTTGTTGCGACGATAGGTATGGTGGCATTGATGGGCATCGAGATCAAGAATAGTATCCTCCTCGTGGATTATACAAATCAGTTGCGTGAGCAGGGTATGCCATTAAAGGAAGCGGTATTGAATGGTGCGGAAACGCGCTTCCTTCCCATTCTTCTTACATCGATGACTGCGATTGGTGGGATGATCCCGCTGGTGATGGAAAATTCTCCGCTGATCTCTCCATTGGCGCTTGTGTTGATTGGAGGTTTGATTAGTTCGACGTTATTGTCACGAATCGTTACGCCGCTGTTGTATATGTTGATACCGCCGGCTGTGGTGGTGAAGGAGCAAGGGTAGCGGGGTGGTTGCGGGGAATGGCGTGGCAGTGGGGGGCGGTTAGGGATTGCATTGCGTGGCATTGATTGCATGGTGGGCATAGCTTTAATGAGGCCTGAAGGGCCGTTGGATATTAGGATGGGGTGAAGCCCCATCTATTAGGATGCACCTTCCCAATGAGTTAGGCCTGAAAGGCCGTAGGTAGTACGGATCCAACATCCATGGACGTATTTCGTAGAAAACCGGCATCTTAATGTTTATGGCTTTTTTGTCCTTTTTGAAATAAATTTCTATTGTGAGGCTTGAAGGGCCGTTAAATTACAGGATGGGGGTGCATCCCCATTTATTAGAATGCATCCAGGTATTGGGTTAGGACAGAAAAGCTGAAGGAAATGCACTTCTAAAATTCACGCAAAGGATTTCGTAAATCCGGTATTTCAGTATTGATAGGCATTTCAGGATATTACAATAAAAATGATTCATCAATCATATCTCTATACCTGAACCACAACTACCACGTCTACAGATATTAACAATATCCGTATACCCAATAACCACAGGACAAATGTGGTTGTTGGTTAAATAATTCTGCCACGTAAAAAATTGTAATCTACCCATTGAAATTTTCCTATTTGGACTCATCAAATAAATTTTGAACTTTTCATCTATATTTGCAACTGATATATAGTTGCAAATGTTTGTAAGATGTCTCGAATTGACAAATTGATTGGTAAACTTCTGAATCATCCCAGGGATTTTACCTCAACTTGTAACTCTACTGTCACATTTTGGTTATGTAGCAACGAAACGCGGGAAAACGAGTGGCTCAAGTAGAGCTTTCACTCATGCTACACGTCATCACATTATTCCCTTACACAAACCTCACCCAACCAACATTTTAAAAACCTACCAAGTAAAAGAAATTATTGAAGAGCTTACGAAAAATGGTTTTATATGAAAGATATTCTCACATATAGGGACTATGCAGCTAGCATCAAATTCAGTTCAGAAGATGATATTTTTTTTGGAAAAATAATTGGTATCGAAGATTCTATAACCTTTGAAGGAAAATCAGTATCGGAATTGAAAAAAGCTTTTAAGGTGGCGATTGAAGATTACCTATTACTCTGCAAAGAAATCGGAAAGGATCCCCTTAAATCTTACAAGGGAAGTTTTAATATCCGGATACAACCAGAGCTACATAAACAAGCTGTATACAAATCCTACGAGTTGGGCATTTCATTAAATCAGCTGGTAGAGCAGGCGATCAATGGTTTTATAGTGATGGAACCCCACTACAAACTTCAGAAGAAGGCCGGCACAAAATCTAAATAATGCCACTCAATACAAAAGCTGCCCAATATCCACACTAAGCAGAAAAATAAAACTTGATCATAGCCGGGCTTTCATAAAACTTATTTCTCCTAATATACATTTCAAAACATTCCCCCGCCCATTCTCCTTTATTGTACGTCACTGACGCGACTTTATGGCCAAAACCCTGCTCCAGTTTACCGGAAAAAGTATTCACTGTTCAATTGCCGACGTGCACATTGATCCCTGGATTCCTGTGGATAAGGCCATCATCACACATGCCCACAGCGATCATGCCCGATGGGGCAGCAAACACTATCTGGCACACAAGGATAGCGCCTCAATGCTGCGGTTACGGCTGGGCAAGGACATTTCATTACAGACAGTGGAATACGGAGAGACCTTTACTATCAATGGTGTAAATTTTTCACTCCACCCCGCAGGCCATATCATCGGGTCAGCGCAGGTGCGCGCGGAATACAAAGGTGAGGTGTGGGCATTCAGTGGCGATTATAAAATAGAGGACGATCATTTTTCTGCCCCGTTTGAAACCGTAAAATGTCATTCGTTTATTACAGAAGCCACATTTGGTTTACCTATTTATAAATGGCAACCACAATCAGAAATTTTTGACGACATCAATTCATGGCATGAAAAAAATAAGAGCGATGGTAAAGCAAGCCTGCTTTTGGGATATTCACTGGGCAAAATGCAACGCCTGTTAAAAAATATCCATCTTGACGGACAACCAATCTATTCGCATGGAGCCATTTATGCTGTCAATGAAACACTACGTGCATCCGGTTTTGATTTACCAGAACTGACACTGATCACAAAGGAAACAGATAAGAAGTTATTTAAAGGCTCCCTTATCGTGGCACCCCCTTCAGCAGATAATAGTATTTGGTCTAAAAAGCTTGCACCATATTCTTCGGGCTATTGTTCCGGATGGATGTTGGTACGTGGTGCTAAAAACAGGCGGTCGATTGATCAGGGTTTCGCGCTGAGTGATCATGCGGACTGGAATGAATTACTGGCTACGATAAAAGATACAGGTGCAGAAAAAATATTTGTAACCCATGGCTATACCAGCGTCCTTTCGCGTTATCTGAATGAAATCGGGATATGGGCTGCCGAAGTTAAAACGATGTATGGCGATGAAGAAAAAGAGGAAGTGACAATCGATGAAACTCCAACCAACGAGCAGTCAGCATCATGAAACAATTTGCCAAATTATTCTTAGCCCTGGACCGCACCAACAAGACTAACGAGAAGGTGGATTTGATGAAGGCATATTTTAGTATTGCTCCAGACAAAGATAAAATTTGGGCAATCGCATTATTTACCGGAAGGCGACCGTCATTCAAAATCAAAAGCTCACAAGCCCGGCAATGGGCCGCACAGGAAGCCGGGATCCCTGAATGGCTATTTCGGGAAAGCTATGGAAGTGTGGGTGACCTGGGTGAAACAATCTCTCTAATCCTTCCCGAAGCAACAGGCATCCTGCAAGAACGATCCCTGAGTGATTGGTTTGAATACTTACGCAAATTGCCTGCGATGAATGAGGAAGAGAAACGAAATCACATCACTGCAGCCTGGAAACAACTATCACGTCATGAAACATTTGTGTTTAATAAACTCATGATGGGAAGCTTTCGCATTGGTGTATCACAAACCCTCGTGGTGCGTGCACTTGCCGAAGCTACACATCTTGAACCCGGCGTCATGGCACATCGTCTCATGGGAAAATGGTTGCCGACTGAAACGAGTTACGAAGCATTGATCCTTCATGAAAACAAAAATGATGATGCCTCACAACCTTACCCCTTCTATCTGGCCTACGCCATCGAGGGCGATGTGTCAGGTCTTGGCCATCCGAATGAATGGCAAGCGGAATGGAAGTGGGATGGGATTCGTTCACAGGTGATATTCCGCAGCGGTGAATTATTTATCTGGACAAGAGGCGAAGATCTGGCAACGGACAAATTTCCGGAGTTGAATATTTTAAAATCGTGGCTTACGGAGGGAACTGTCCTGGATGGGGAAATCGTGTGTTATCAGAATAACCGCCCCTTACCGTTTAATGTGTTGCAGACTCGTATCGGCCGGAAAAATGTCTCAAAACAAATTTTGAAAGATGCTCCTATTGGTTTTTTAGTATATGACATACTGGAAATGAATGGTGATGATATTCGTGGTAAATCACAGGAAGAAAGACGGAAATTGTTAGAAGACATTTTTGAACGAAATCCGGATAAAAACATCACCACGCTTTCGCCCCTCATTCAATTTAACATGTGGCAGGATCTTATTGATCTCCACAAACAATCCCGTGAAAATGTGGCAGAAGGATTTATGATCAAACGCAAATCAGCTACCTACCAGGTCGGCCGAAAAAAAGGAGATTGGTGGAAATGGAAAGTAGATCCGCTGAGCGTTGATGCGGTGTTAGTGTATGCACAAAAAGGAAGCGGGCGGCGAGCTGAGCTCTTCACAGATTACACGTTTGCCGTTTGGGATTCTGAAAAAAAATTGGTGCCCTTTGCGAAAGCATATTCAGGTTTGACGGATTCGGAAATTGCGCAGGTGGACAATTTTGTGAAACGGCATACGCTTGAAAAATTCGGTCCCGTACGAACCGTAACGCCGAAATTGGTTTTTGAAATTGGCTTTGAAGGGATCAATGCTTCCTCAAGACATAAATCAGGAATAGCGGTACGCTTTCCAAGGATTCTTCGATGGAGAAAAGATAAACCACCAGAAGAGGCCGATACACTGGAAAATCTAAAAGAGATTTTGAGGAGTTTTTCCTAACTCAATAACATATAATTGGAAAGACCACACACTCTGAGTTTCATAGAAGCAATTAATTCTTATGGACGAGTGTCAGTTGAATTCAAACAGCAGGACAGAATTGAAAATGATCAGGTTAAAAACATAGGAACGAGTAAGGTTTTTTGAGATATAAATTCTCCAGGCAAGGAATGCAGAAATCGATTGGCTATATCAATTTAATAAAGTGGTTAACTACCAAAAGCTGGAAGCTGCAACCTTTCCAGAAGGAAATGATGGAAGCTTACCTTGCCGGCTTAAGTGGTCTGCTCAACGCTCCTACAGGTAGTGGAAAAACGTATGCCCTTTGGTTGCCTGTTCTGGTTAAATACATAAATTCTAATCCGGACTTCAAAACAAAAACACCAAAAGGTTTACAAATAATTTGGATTACGCCGTTACGCGCGCTTGCCAAAGATCTGCAGCGCAATATGCAGGCGGCTTGCGATGGTTTGGAGATTCCCTGGAAAGTTGGTATTCGGACCGGGGATATCAGTAGTAAAGACCGGACGTTGCAAAAGAAGGAGATGCCGCAGTCCCTGATCATCACTCCGGAAAGTATTCATTTACTATTTGCACAAAAAAATAGTTCGGAAATGTTCAAAGCAGTCCACACGATTGTTGTAGACGAATGGCATGAATTGATCGGAAGTAAACGAGGTGTACAAACTGAACTTGCACTTGCGCGATTTCGGCATATGAATCCCCAGATCCAGTCATGGGGGATCTCTGCGACGATCGGTAATCTCGAACAAGCGAGAGATCTTTTGCTGGGCGTAAATGCAGACCCCGAAAAGTCCGTAATCATAAAGGCAGCATCTAAAAAGAAATTATTCGTTGAAACAATTTTACCTGATAAAATTGAATCATTGCCGTGGGCCGGATATCTCGGTGTACGCCTTTTGGATAAAGTAGTTGAAATCATCCGGAAGAGCCGGACGACGCTGCTTTTTACAAATACACGATCACAAACAGAAATCTGGTATCAGGCAATCCTTGAGAAATATCCTGAATTTGCAGGTATTTCTGCATTACATCATGGGTCGCTGGACAGAGAATTAAGATCATGGGTCGAAGAAGCGTTGCATGATGAACGACTAAAGTTTGTGGTATGCACATCAAGTCTTGATCTGGGCGTCGATTTTGAACCGGTTGAATCCGTCATTCAGATTGGTAGTCCAAAAAGTATTTCCCGTTTTGTGCAACGCGCAGGCCGAAGTGGCCATCAACCAGGTGCTTTAAGTAAAATATATTTTACGCCAACGAATTCGTTAGAACTCATTGAAGCCGTATCGCTCCGGGAAGGTGTTGAAAAAAATATACTTGAAGATCGGAATCCCCATGTGCTCTCATTTGACGTTCTGGCACAATGGATGGTGACACTAGCGGTAGGAGAAGGGTTCAAAGAACAGCAACTCTACGATGAAGTTCGCAATACCTATTGTTATCATCTCATCGACCGGAAAGAATG
>JBBREG010000226.1:0-6065 GCA_038203125.1 Chitinophagales bacterium | reverse complement strand
TTGAAAGATGGTCTCCAGCGGATCCTCACCTTTATAGATGAGAACGTCCCCTACGTGGAAGTCCCCGCTGACCCCGAATCGCTGAACCGCACGATGGGCAAACTGCTTGAAGCACCAATCAGTTTTATTGGATCGAGTATCAGCAACATGGCTGTCTTTGCGCTGAATGCAGTCCTGACGGTTATTTATACGATTTTCTTCCTGATCTACAAGGATGCATTCAAAGACTTCCTCATGATCCAGTTTGGAAAAGATAAGCGTGAAGAGATCGGAGGTATCCTTACAGGTACTGTGCACCTGATCCAGCGTTATCTGAGTGGTCTAGTCATTGTGATCATTATTCTTGCTTTTCTCAATTGTATTGGTCTGCTGATCATCGGTGTTGAATATG
This sequence comes from Chitinophagales bacterium, assembly GCA_038203125.1. Classification (GTDB taxonomy): domain Bacteria; phylum Bacteroidota; class Bacteroidia; order Chitinophagales; family Saprospiraceae; genus Opimibacter. The sequence continues at coordinate 5,674 of JBBREG010000226.1, read as the reverse complement.
CCATCTTCTGGGGTGTACTGGCAGCCTGTCTTGTAGTCATTCCTTACATCGGCACGACGCTAGGTGGGACACTGCCTTTCCTCTATGCCATGGCTACGGGCGAACCCTGGCAACCCTGGGCAGTCGTAGGTATGTATGTCATCATCCAGCAACTGGAAGGAAATATTATCACTCCGAAAATTGTCGGCTCCAGCGTGCGACTGAATCCACTATTCGCTCTTTTTGCCGTGGTCATCATGGGGTCTATTCTCGGTATCGGTGGTATCGTACTGGCCATCCCTACGCTCGCTATATTTAAACTGGTTGCAGAAGAAATTGATGTCCTCAAGCCGATCGCCTTACTGATGGACAAAGACCTCATTAAAAAACGAGGCTTGTTTCTTGGCAAATATGACCGCGAAGATTTCCGATTGTCCACGTTCCTAAATCAGGAGGAAACGAAAAAATGATGCCTATTTCATGGGGACGAACGCTTAAATCATTACTTCCCTGGAGGATATATTGGTTGATAAAACGCACGAGGGAAGAAGTAAGAACTGTGAATCTGAGTCATCAACTGACAACATTAGCCAAAATTTATGGTACAGACAAATGGGGTCGTCATCAATACACGCCTGTATATCAGAAATGGTTTTCTAACCTCAGGCATCAACCCATCAAACTTTTCGAAATCGGAATTGGAGGAAATGATCAAACCAATGTGGGAGGTAATTCCCTGCGTATGTGGAGACGATATTTTCCGAAAGGCATCATTACCGGATTGGATCTTTACGATAAATCCGCAATGAAAGAATCCAGAATTAGAATTTATCAGGGAGATCAGACCGATCCGGCTTTGCTTAAAAAAATAAATACGCTTGAAGGCCCTTTTGATATAATCATTGATGATGGCAGCCACATTCAGTCACATATTCTGATAACTTTTGAAACCCTCTTTCCGCTAATGGTCTCTGGAGGCATCTATGTCATAGAAGATACGCAAACCTCTTATTTATTAAAATATGGAGGGAGTCGTACAGAGAAGGAAACTACCGACACAGCCATGAATTATTTTAGAGACCGGGTTCACGATGTGAATGTGAGTGATTGGAAAGAAACTGTGAATCAGTCAGAGGATCTTATAGGCTCCATTTCATTTTATCATAATCTAATCTTCATTACAAAACGATAAAGGAATTTAATTTTTCAACACGCCCAGATACTCTTTCCATGGGCCTACTTCAGTATGGTATTGTTTTGCCATCACACGCACGATCTGCGAAATATGTGTCAGGTCATGCACGGCCCATGCTGAAATCAATTGTTGTAAGGTCACCGTGCCAAAAGCCGGATGCACCCCTGTCCTTTTCAGGTCATCCAGGGTAATCTCCATGGCAGAAAATATCATCAGATTTTCATTCCGCAACTGTTCAAACTGATGGAGTAAAGATTCTATGCTTCTGTTCTGCACCAACGGAAAATGACCCAACCGATCAAAGGGAATAAAATTCTTATTCTCCTGGTCCCCCATGATGATCTGAATCCTTGGAATCCAGTCTGTTTGTTCTCCGAAAATCAAATGCCCAACGATTGAATGTGCTGACCATGTGTCTGGTCCTTCATCAGCATGTAACCAATGATCCTCCAGACCCATAAGCAATTCTCGGATCACCAGTGGTGTGCGCTTAAGTATTCCGATAACTTCGGGTACCTCCAGGGGAATCAATGACGTATGATGTTTCTTATCAATAATTTGGATTCTGTACAATGATCCCTCCCGTCAGATCAATCTCTGCCTGCGGGATCGGTAACAGTGTATGTTTATTGGCATCGAAATTTTCATACAAGGGATCCATCACATCAGCAATTCGACCCCACCTGGCGAGATCAAACCAACGTTGTTGTTCCATTGCCAATTCCACACGGCGCTCATGATAAATTGCTTCACGTAACAGCGACTGATCTGTAACCGTAAGGTCGGGAAGAATAAAACCATTGGTGCCACGGGCACGTGCACGAACCATGTTCAAATAGGTAAGTGCTTTATTCGGATCACCAATTTCATTGCTTGCTTCTGCAGCCAGGAGAAGTACATCTGCGTAGCGAAGGATCCGGATATTGCCCGGACCATTATCCTGCAAGCCGGAATGCGCTGGCACCCAGGCTTTCTGATTAAATCGTTCATTGATGATCTCCGGATTATCCTGTACGATCGTAGAACCGTCGGGCAAAACTTCTCCAACATAAATTACTGTTGCCTGGCGACGTGGATCTCCAGGTTCGTAGGTAGCAATCAAATCGTCACTGGGACGATTGAAGCCCCAACCCAGATTGGGTACGCCCCGCACACCCTGAATCATATTAAAAGGTGTCGCTCCGGGACCTGCAATGGCAGCCTGGGCTGCAACCGCACTGATTTCAAAAATACTTTCACTTGCATGCTCACCAATGGGTAAGAAATTATCCGAGTACCTCATCAGCAAGGAGTATTCTCCGGAAGTAATGATGGCCTCTGTCTGCTCAGCAGCTTTTGCAAAATCATGTTTGATCATGTAAAGTTTTGCAAGGATACCACGAGCCGCACCTTTTGTCACGCGACCCAGGTCTGCTGACGGATATGCTGATTTTTCAGGTACGGCATCTATAGCTGCAAGCAAATCTGATTCAATAAAATCATACACCTGCGCCTTGGGCGCCCTGCCCTGATTATAAAATTCATCATCCGTCAATACCCGATCAATCAGCGGGATATCACCAAACCATTGCACCAGTCTGAAATATGCATACGCACGTAAAAATCTTGACTCACCCACTAACCGATTGCGTAGTGTGGGATCCATTTCTATTCCGGGTACATTTTCAATTGCAAGATTCGCTCTGAAGATGGTATGATAGGTCCCTTGCCATGCTCCGGTAATTGCAGCATTACTTGCATCAAACGTAAATTCATCCAATTCGAGCACATAAGGCGCATCATTGGCAGAACTTCCTTTATCAGCATCATCACTGATGATATCCGTAATTCCGATCCAGGGAAATGCGCACATCTCCCATGAACGGAAATGTTGATACACGGCATTTGTAGCCCACACCGCATGTTCTGGTGTTTCAAAAAACGTATCGAACGTCAATTGTCCTTTCGGTTTGCGCTCGAGGAACTCTTCGTTACATCCGGCACCGATCCATGACAGGAAACATATGCAGATAAGAAGTTTGCTATTGAAGTTCATTACTTTGAAATTTATATCTGATAACATGATTTTAAAATTGTCCGGTTAAAACTGAATTTCAATTCCACCCTGCCAGGCTTTCCAGATCGGATAACTTCCGAAATCAAAACCCACTTCGTATGCATTGCTTCTGTTGGCAAACTCCGGTGAATAGCCGCTGTATTCCTGGCTTGTCCAGATATTTGTCCCCGTTACATATACGCGTAGTTTGAGCAGTTTGGCTTTCGAGATTAATGAGGCAGGCACATTATATCCAAGTGTCACGCCGCGTAGCCTAACAAAACCTGCATTCTCCAGGAAACGGTCACTCACCCGGAAATTATGTCCACCATTTGTAATACGCGGCTCCGTGGATGAAGGATTATCAACAGTCCAACGATCTACAACATGATTTTCGTAGTTGTACACACTAAACCTGGACGTTTCTTTTGCATTAAATACGTTATGACCTGTTGCACCGACGATGTCAGCAAAAAGCTCGAATCCCTTCCACTCCAGGCTCGTATTGAAACTGTATGACATGGTTGGGATTGGACTTCCCAGGTATTCACGGTCGTCTGCATTGAGTACACCATCGTTGTTCAGGTCTGCGTATTTTATATCACCGGGTTTTTCAATGCCAAAATTGGGGGAAGCCTGGATCTCTTCATCCGTTTGAAAAATACCCGCGACTCTCCAGCCATAGAATGCACCAATCGGTAATCCAACAATCGTATGCGTTGCGGGTACCCCATCGAGGAAGGCTGCAAAAATTTCATTGCGCCCATTCGCCAACTTAATGACCTTGTTCGTAACGGGAGATAAAATTGCTCCCAGACTATACGAGAAATCACCACGGGTCTGGCGCCATAACGCACTTATGTCCCATCCACGATTATCTACTTCGGCAGTATTGACTACAGGATCATTCTGTGAGCCTACATAATCAGGAATTGGTACTGCGGCAATGATATCATATGTGAGTCGATCATACCAATCGACTTCGAGTTCAAACTGTCCCTGGAATAAACTCAACTCCATGCCGATGTCAGTCTGGCGCGATGTTTCCCAACGCAAATTGGCATTCGAAAGGGAGATAAGTGTGGCTCCCTGATTGAGACTTTCAGAAGGTCCGAAAACACCGTACAACGCACTCGTGACAGCACCAGTCGAAGGGTATGCACTTGAGGATGCCTGATTACCCAGGATCCCATAACTGGCCCGCACTTTCAGTTTATCAATCCATGCCAGTTCTGACATGAATGGCTCTGAACCAATATTCCATCCGATACTTCCGGACGGAAAATGACCTGTCCGATTAGCCTGTGTAAACCGGCTCGAGCGGTCAGTTCTCCAGGTAAGCGTTAAAAGATATTTTTCCATCAGGATATAATTGACCCTGAACAGATTGGAGACCAATGCTTCATCACCGGCTTCATTCCCATTCATTTGTGTGGTATCATTCCCTGCGGAAAGAAAGAGTAATTCTGCAGCTGTGCCCGGAAAATTTTCTCTGCTGCCAGACAGTCGCTCAAATACCCGTTCTTCAGCGGTAAAACCCGCAAGTGCAGTGATGTGGTGGTCGTCCCAGGTGCGATCATAGGTCAGGGTTTGTTCCCAAATCCATTCATTGGCTGTAAAAAATTCAGCACTGAGCCGATCATTGAGATTTCGTTGTGAAGCACTGACTTCAAAGGCGGGTTCAAAAAATTTGGATTTACCCAGGCGTCTGTCGATTCCCAGATTCGATCTGAACCTGAAATTTTTCAGGAAGGTAATTTCCGCATAGATGTTGCCAAACAACCTGTTAGCATCTGTATGATTATTGCTTTTGTAAAATAAATCTGCAGCAGGATTGGCGATGGCAAGACCAAAAAAAGTAGGATCTGTAAAATCTCCTGTAGAATCTCTGGGAGCAAAAACAGGAGGCATCCGGTAGGCACTGTTGACCACACCCGGAGCTATGTCTTCACGATTACTCAGATAGGCCAGATTATGCCCGATTGACAGGGCAGTATTGACTTTATACTCTGCATTAAAACGTAATGTCAAACGATCAAAATGTGAATTTTTAATAATGCCATCCTGCGAAAAATAATTAGTGCTGAAACTGTAATGGAATTTGTCTCCACCACCATTCACATTCATCGTTGCATTGTAGATGGGTGCGGAGCGGAATATTTCATCCTGCCAGTCAGTTCCTTCTCCGAGCGCTGCAGGATCAGGATAGTATGTTTGTCCCCTAAGATCATTGTAAGCTGAAGCAAATTCTGCTGCATTCAGAACATCTATTTTTTTAGTGATCTGTTGTGATCCATAATAGGCAGAAAGGGAGATCAACGACTTATCTCTGAAGACACCGGATTTGGTCGTAATGATGATGACTCCATTCGCACCGCGGCTTCCGTAAATAGCTGCGGCTGAAGCATCTTTTAATACTTCCACACTTTCGACATCCTCCGGGTTGACAATACTTCCATCATACG
>JBBREG010000225.1:0-6106 GCA_038203125.1 Chitinophagales bacterium | reverse complement strand
ATCTCATATGTATCATGGTGCCAGTGTGTAAGTTTTGCTTTTAATTCAGGCGCCGGAACAAAGTTCAGGAAGAGCTCATTGCCGGATGCTTCTATGCGGATATCTCCGTATACGGGGTCTTTATAGCGACCTGCAATTTGAGACGCTGGTAATGTAGGTTTTGTTCCTGCAATTCGCGCATCAGTCCGTTCCCTGATGCGTTGTGCCCGATCGAGCACACCTGCATCATTTTGTTTGATGCCACGTTCTTTCCAGTCGTGTTGCGGAAGACCTAAAAGCTTGTCGAGGATTTCAAATGTGAGCATGGGTCCAATGCTATTCATCGTATTGGTCAATACAACTATGCCTATGTTATCATACGGCAGTAACGTAACACTTGAATACATGCCATCATATCCACCGGTGTGTGAAGCAACAAAATGGCCCTGGTAATCATTGAGTCCCCAGCCTAATCCATACCCTGCAAAATTTCTTCCATATACTTCATGTGCACGCGAGCTCACCGGAAAATTTGTATGCGGTGTCCACATTATACTTTGACTTGAGGGCAAAAACAAAGTGTCTTTTCCCAGGATGCCACGCTGGAGTTGAAGATCCATCCATTTCAGCATATCATCCGCAGAAGAAATAATTCCTCCGGGTGCGCCCATGTTGTCCCAATTCACCCAATCAATGGGATTATTTATTTCACCTTCAGGTTTATGCGGAGTGGCAACATTCGTGGTGCCTTCAATTTGTTTTGTGGACGTAATCGTTCTTTTCATTCCAAGGGGTTCAAAGAATGTTTCTTCAACATATTCAGCCCATGTTTTTCCTGTCACTGCTTTGATTACTTCCCCTGCAGCGATATACATCACATTGGAATAACCATATCCATTCCTGAATTCAAATTGTGGAGGAAGGTGTGCAACATGTTTGACAACTTCCTCAGCAGTATAGTTACTTCGATACCAAATGAAGTCTCCGCTAAATGTACCGAGTCCGGATCGATGGCTTAATAAATCGCGCACGGTCATCATTTCTGTTACACACGGATCATATAGTTCGAAGTAAGGCAACCAATTTCGTACGGGGTCATCCCATGTGATTTTATCTTCATCCACAAGGGTTGCCAGGGCTGCTGCGATAAATGCTTTTGTATTGGATGCAATGGAGTAAAGCGTATGTTCATCGGCCTTTGCTTTTTTTCCTTCTTCTATTACACCAAAGCCTTCAGACAAGATCACCTTTCCATCTTTGATAATACCTACCGACATGCCTGGTACATCATATGTCTGTCTCCATTGTTCAATGAGTACACTCAGGTCTTGATCCTGCGAGAAGATAACTCCCGGCGCTGCAAGGAACAGCCACAGAGTCGTAATAAACACATCTTTTATTTGCTTCATGATATCAGTCTAATCCTAAAATTTTTCTGTTTCGTTTTGAATCTGTTTCACACCCAGCAAAATCATCGAAGCGCCTGTTTGTAACCTTGATGATATGGCTCTTGATTAACTCTGCTCCTTCGGCGGCTCCTTGCTCGCTGTCTTTCAGGCAACACTCCCATTCCAGGATCGCCCAACCTTTATAATTGTATTGTGCCAGTTTGCTGAAGATGGAACCCCAGTCAATTTCACCATCACCGGGACTTCGAAATCTTCCGGGACGGTCTATCCAATCCTGATATCCGCCATAAACACCGCTGGTGCCATCGGGATTAAACTCAGCATCCTTCACATGAAACATTTTGATCCGCTCTTCATACAGGTCGATAAACTGGAGATAGTCCATTTGCTGGAGTACGAAATGGCTCGGATCATAATTGATACATACACGCGGATGTTCATCGCACACATCAAGAAAACGATCAAAGCTAGCTCCATCATGCAGGTCCTCACTCGGATGTAATTCAAAACAAAGATCCACATCGTGCTTATCAAAATAACGGAGGATCGGCAACCAACGACTTGCCAATTCATCAAAAGCTTCATCAATGAGACCTTCCGGCCGCTGGGGCCAGGGAAAAACATATGGCCAGGCAAGACCACCGGAAAATGTCACGTGAGCCTTCAGGCCAAGATTGGCACTTGCCTGGGCGCCAAGTTTTACCTGGTCAATAGCCCATTCTGTTCTTGCTTTTGGTTTGCCTCTTAGTTCTGGCGGAGCGAAGCCATCGAAGAGCAGATCATATGCGGGATGAACTGCTACGAGCTGGCCCTGAAGATGTGTGGAGAGTTCTGAAATTTCAAGTCCATAGGACTGGACCTTACCTTTCAGCTCATCGCAATAGGTCTTGCTTTCGGCGGCTTTTTTAAGATCAATCAACCATGCATCGAGGGTCGGCATCTGGATGCCTTTAAATCCATGGCCGGCAGCCCATCTGCACAGGCCATCGAGGCTGTTGAATGGAGCTTCCTCGCGGATATACTGAGCTAAAAAAACACCTGGACCTTTCATCTGAGTCATATTTAAAAATTGAATAGAACAATATACTTGAGATTAGATAAAATTGGGGTGAAGTATTGAATTGAAGATATTTGTCTTATGCCAAAAGAATCAAAACCCCACTATATAGAAGATGTGTATGAGGTCGTGCGCTCCATCCCCAGGGGCAGGATCTCTACGTATGGAGCCATTGCGGATTTCCTGGCTCTGGGCTCTGCACGGATGGTGGGATATGCATTGAGACATTCAAGCGTCATGGATGGACCTATTCCTGCGCATCGGGTTGTCAATAGGTTGGGGTATTTGAGTGGGAGGCTCCATTTTCCGGATCCGAAATATATGCAGCGGACCCTTGAAAAAGAAGGTGTGAAGGTGAAGGTAGATGCTGTGGTGGAGTTTGAAAAACATTTTTGGCATCCGGCTGAGAATCTGCTGTAAGGGGGTAAAATGGATGATAATGATTTGACATTGAGCAAGTTATGACAGTATGGCACATCCAGGTGTGCCATACTGTCATAATTCATTGATCAAGTACAGTCATTTTTATTGCCTGTTATTTCGTCATATATTGACGTATTTTACTACTTTTGTGAAATCGTTTATAAAATAAAGGATCATGCTGGCACAAAACCTTCAATACCTGCGCAAAAAATCAGGATTCTCTCAGCAGGAACTGGCTGACAAGCTGGACATCCCAAGGACCACCTGGAGTGGCTATGAATTAGGTAAAGTGGAGCCTAATATCACCATGCTCCAAAAGATTTCCGCCTTCTTTAAAAAGCCTATTGATCACCTGCTGTCTGAACGTATAGATTTTGATGATCTCGAGATCGCAAAAGGTGAACAATTCCGTGTCCTGGCGATCACCATGGACAAAGATCAGCGGGAAAATATTGAGCTGGTGTCTGCGAAAGCCGCTGCCGGCTATTTGGAAAGCTTTCAGGATCCGGAGTATATCAGCGAACTGCCTAAGATGTCGATCCCTGGTCTGCCGGATGGAAGTTACAGGGCCTTTGAAATACGGGGAGACTCAATGCTCCCAATGCCTTCAGGCTCGCTCGTAGTTTCGAAATACATAGAATCTTTACGGGATTTAAGAGATGACAAGACGTACATCATCGTTACCCGTGAAGGGGTGGTATATAAGCGGATCAAAAATCACGCTGACCAGAATTGTGTCACAGCTATTTCAGATAATGAGATATATCCTCCCTATACGATTTCCTATTCTGATATCGCTGAAATCTGGCGCTATCATGCACATATCGTCTTTTCCGATGCCCGTCAGCAACATACAGACTGGCTGCAGGAAACGGTCATGGATATGCAGAAAAAACTCAATGCGCTGCAGACAAAAGCCTGAGAAAATAGCCACATAAGAACAAGCTATTAACTTGGAATTCTCATATGCTACCTCAAAACTGACTAATTTTGCGGTCAGAAATTGACGCGCAGCTCGTATGAAGGACTATAGTCATGTGTTTAATGCACATCCACAATATATCGATTCACTTTACAAAGCTTACCAGCAGGATCCCGATAGCATAGATCCGTCCTGGAGGTTGTTTTTTGATGGATTTGAGTTTGGTTCCAATGGGAATGGTCAGTCAGAAACTGCCCAAGTGGCCGCTTCGATCACTGAACAGGATGCCCTCAAAGAATTTGGCGTGATGTCCCTAATAACAGGTTTTCGTAACCGAGGCCATTTGATATCCCGAACCAATCCGATACGCCCCAGGAAAGACCGCTTGCCGCACCTTGACCTGGCAGATTATAATCTCAGTGAAGCAGACCTTGAACGCCCGTTTAAAGCCGGCATTGAGATTAATATGCAGGATGCGAAACTGAAAGACATTCTGGATCGGCTACGTCTCATTTATTGCGGCAGCATTGGATTCGAATTTGCACATATTGAAAATCGGGAAAAGAGAACATGGCTTGGCGACCGGATTGAAAATCGTCCTGTAAAAAAAGAGAATGATGATTATGGTCTGGACCTGCCTACTAAAAAAAGGATCCTTGAAAAACTCAACGGTGCAGTTGTTTTTGAAAAATTTCTGCACACAAAATATGTAGGGCAGAAACGATTTTCACTGGAAGGTGGAGAAACCACGATCGCAGCTTTAGACACTATTATTACTCTGGGCTCCAACCTGGGAGCAGAAGAATTTATTTTCGGAATGGCACATCGCGGACGACTGAATGTGCTTGCGAATATTCTTGGTAAAACCTATGAGCAAATCTTCAATGAGTTTGAAGGAAATATCATGCCCGAACAAAGTTTTGGGGATGGCGATGTCAAATATCATCTGGGATTTTCGTCGCAGATAACTGATCCCTCAGGTAAAACGCTGCACCTTAAATTAGTACCCAATCCATCACACCTGGAATCTGTTGATCCCGTGGTAGAAGGATTTTCGCGCGCGAAAGCAGATCTGCTGTACAATTCGGATTACAGCAAGATCATTCCAATACTCATACACGGTGACGCTGCTGTTGTAGGTCAAGGAGTGGTTTATGAGACTGTGCAAATGTCTCAACTGGAAGGATTTCATACAGGAGGGACGATTCATTTTGTGATCAATAACCAGATAGGTTTTACTACGGATTTTGATGATGCCAGATCTTCCACGTATTGTACTGCCGCTGCCAGCCTTGTACAGGCACCGGTATTTCATGTCAATGGTGATGATCCGGAGGCAGTTGTATTTGCGACACGGATGGCGACAGAATACCGGATGAAGTTTAATGGTGATGTCTTTATTGACATGGTGTGCTACAGACGTCATGGACACAACGAAGGTGATGATCCCCAGTTTACGCAACCGGAGATGTATGATAAAATTGCTGACCACCCGAATCCCCGGGAGATCTATGTAGAGAAACTTGCCAGACGAGGTGATGTAGAAGCAAAACTTTCTGAAGATCTCGAAAAAAACTTCTGGAACGAATTACAGAAACGACTTGAGTTAGTCAAGGAACATAAACTACCCTACCAATACCAGGAACCAGAACTCGCCTGGAAGCAATTAAAAAAACATGCTTCTCTTGAAGACATGCTGACGATTCCTAAAACGGGTATTGCTGCAGCGCAGGTTAAAAATCTCCTGGAAGGTTTGCATACACTTCCGGAAGGTTTTCATCCGCTGAGCAAAATCACGCGCATCAATAAATCTAAACAGAAGCTCATTGATGATGGAAAAATTGATTGGGCGTTAGGTGAATTGTTAGCCTATGGAAGTCTCCTGACGCAGGGAATGAATGTGCGGATGAGTGGTCAGGATGTGAAACGTGGTACATTTTCGCATCGTCATGCTGTGGTCTATGATCATGAAACGTATACAGCGTATAATCGATTAAATCATCTTGCTGAAAAACAAGGTCGCTTTATGATTTATAATTCCCTTCTCTCCGAATTTGGTGTGCTGGGATTTGAATATGGATATTCGCTGGCAACTCCCGGGCATCTTGTATTATGGGAAGCACAGTTTGGTGATTTCTTCAATGGGGCACAGACGATTGTGGATCAGTATATCAGTGCTGCCGAAAGCAAATGGCATCGGATGAGTGGTCTTGTATTGCTGTTGCCGCATGGATATGAAGGACAGGGACCTGAGCATTCGAGTGCGCGTCTTGAGCGATTCCTACAGGCGTGTGGAGATGGGAATATGGTTATCTG
>JBBREG010000224.1:0-6135 GCA_038203125.1 Chitinophagales bacterium | reverse complement strand
GAGAATAACTATAACCTGCATGCTGCTGAATTGCTACCCGTATTCCTTGAGCATATTGACAGTGGTACCTGTGTATCGGCAGAGGATAGAAGGATCATCACACAATTACGAAATTGGAATTATGAGTATCACCGGGACAGTGTGTCACCGATTCTTTTTGACTTATGGTATGAGAAATTTGATACCCTTGCTTTTGATGAACTTGATGAAAAAAAGCTCATGCATCCGGAAGAATGGCGTATTATCGAAATCACAAAGGATGCTGACCATCACTCCTATTTTGACATTATCGCTACCACGGATAAAATTGAAACCGTACATGATATTGTGTGCGCTTCCTTCAAAGAAATGGTAAAAAAATATGGGGCGATTGATCCGGATGTCAGGAAGAATTGGGGATCCTTTAAAGCTTCAACGATCCCTCATCTTGCTCGTCTTGAACCGTTTGGCATAAAATTTCTTTCAACTTCAGGAGCTAAACATATTGTCAATGCGATGGGCAAATCGCATGGTCCTTCATGGCGGATGATCGTCGAGCTTTCAAATCCACCAAAAGCATTTATCAATTATCCCGGAGGACAATCCGGCAATCCGGCAAGTAAGCACTTTATGGATTTTGTACCGTCATTTTTTGAAGGCAAATATTATGAAGTGACCTTACAAAATGATCCAGCCGGGTGGGCTCCTGTCAGAACGATTCATATTTCTCCAAAATGAAATCAAAAAAAATAATCCTCACAGCAATGATCATGACAATAGGCCTCATTGGACTCGGCTTGATCGCGCCATGGTGGGTTTCCGTTATCTGGATTGTCATCGTTACAGCTGCAGTCCGGTTAAAGATTTCGCACGGGCTTATCACCAGTGGATTGGTGGTGGGGTTTGTATGGTTGATTGCAGCGATGTTTTTTAGCCGATCAGATCCAAATGAGATCATGTCCAAGACAGCAAATCTTCTTGGGGGTCTTTCATCCGGACAATTCATGGTCGTGACACTCCTGCTTGGATTCATCACGGGTATTTTGGCGGGTTGGTTTGGTAGTGCAGTCGGACAACTCGTTAGAGTGAGATCGACCACATCACCCCACACATAAATTAATTTACGTTTTGAAATTTTCTAAAAGAGATATTGGTTTGAAGATTTATTTATTCAGTAACTTTTTCACTTCATCTCTGATTCTTGTAAGCTATGAATGAAACGATACCACTACATCTGCAGGATCCCAATTACAAAGAGGCGCAAAAACGTGTGCGTAAAATCAAAAGCTTTTACAAAAGTCTCTTTAGTTGGATCGGTACGAGCATCTTTTTGGTAGCACTGGATTTTTTTCTTTCAGGTGGTATTACCTGGTCAAAATATCCTGTGTTTTTCTGGGGTATTTCCCTGGTGATCGATCTTTTCCAGGTGATTCATATCTACCGGACCAATAAGGATTGGGAAGAGAAAATGATCCGGAAATTTACTGGTAAGGACGTGGTCCCTGAACGTCTGCCGGAAGCTGTCAAAGATGTTGACTACTCAGAATCTTTGCTTGAAAATGAGCCAGTCGCAGAAAAAGAGCTGGCTGATCTAACAGAATACAGAAAATTAAAACGTCCCTGGAAGGATGAAGATCTTGTTTAATCATAAGACCTTTCGCATCGTAGCAACGGAAATAGATCGAAAACCGACACCGGATGTGAAGCGTTTTTTTGTTACGTTTCCCTGCTCGGAATTTTACTCACAGTCATCAGGCGTTTGATGCTATATTTTCCTGCCCCATTTGACGCTATAACCAGCAAGCCACCGGCGATGGCAATATTTCGCATAAAAAAGATCGCATTCAGTCGCTGGATATCAACCGGGTCATTCCAGAAGGAATAGACAATACATGTGACCGGTATCCAATATAATAACAACAGCCATGCACCCAGACGGATGCGATAGCCCACCAAAAGCATCAACGCCCCCAAAATGAGCACGGTTATAGAACCATACAACAAAAGATCCTGTCTCCACAAGATCCCGTAATCTGCCATGGTTGTTTTGGTCTGTTCGGCGTACATGATCGAATCAATGGCTTCGAAAATGAAAATAGCGCTCATCATTACACGCCCAATAAAATCAAACACATGATACATAAGCCGAAATTAAACATACTTTTCCTGAATCCAGCGGGATACTGCCCTTGCTGTCCTCTGTCCATCCATGGCTGCAGAAACAATGCCACCGGCATAGCCCGCACCTTCTCCGCAGGGAAATAATCCTTCAACCTCGAGGTGCATGCCATTATCAGACTGACGGGGAATCCTCACCGGGCTTGATGTACGGCTTTCTGTAGCCACCACTACAGCCTCCGGATGAATATATCCGTTCATCTTATGATTAAATCCTGTGATACCAAATTTCAACCGCTCATAGATCCAGGGAGGAAGTAACTCATGCAAGGGTGCAGAAAAAAGTCCTGGTATATAACTTGTATCCCTGAGTTCCTTAGATGTTTTGCCCGCTATGAAATCCGTTAGTAATTGCGCAGGTGCAGCCTGGCTTCCATTGCCTGCGTTAAACATTTTTTGTTCGACAGATCTTTGCAATTCAACACCCATTAATTCTCCATGCTTCTGGAACATTTTCATATCAGATAACTCAACAGACGTCACAACGCCTGAATTCGCATACGGACTGTCCCGGCGTGAAAGTGACATGCCATTGACGACAATCTCTCCGGGCGATGTAGCCGCAGGTACGATCAATCCACCGGGGCACATGCAAAATGAAAATACACCTCTGTCCTTATACTGACTATTCAGTGCATAACTTGCTGCAGGCAGATTGGGTCCCCTAGGTGTTACACCATACTGACATTGATCAATAAAAGATTGTGCATGTTCGATACGAACACCGATTGCAAATGGTTTTGCTTCAATAACAACTTTACGTTCATGCAACAATTGAAAAATATCACGTGCACTATGACCCGTTGCGAGGATGATCGTCGAAGCAGGAATTTTTTCTTCGTGATTTATTTCGATCGCTGAAATTCTGCGGGGTGATAAATCTTCCAATACAATATCAGTAACCCAGGAATTGAATAAAACTTTTCCACCATGATCTTCGATCACCTTTCGCATCTGCGCAATGATCAGTGGAAGTTTATTGGAACCGATATGGGGATGTGCTTCCACGAGTATATCCGGATCTGCCCCACACTCAACTAAAATTTTAAGAACAGAATCTATACTTCCTCTTTTAGCAGATCGAGTATAGAGTTTACCATCAGAGTAGGTACCTGCACCACCCTCTCCAAAGCAATAGTTAGAATGTGGATTGACGATTCCATCCTGTTGAATTGCCCTAAGATCTCTTCGTCGATCCTGAACGTCTTTCCCACGATCCAGGACAATGGGTTTTACTCCATTCTTAATACATTCGATGGCAGCAAAATAACCGGCAGGACCTGCACCGATGATATGTACCTCACGAGCATCATTGACGTACGGAAGATCATCGAGCTCTTTCAAATCCGGAGGTAAGACTTCTCCCGCATTAACCTGTACCCGCAGCAAATACATGGGAGGCCGATATCGGGCATCCAGTGATCTACGCACGACACGATAATCCATGATATCCCTGACCGGGATTTTTGAAATAGCCGAGATCTCTTCACGCAATACATCATCGTGATCAAGATCTTCCGGGGCGAGTTTAATTTCGATCTCCTGCATTAATAGACCCAGGCTTCGGGATTGATCGAAGAACGTGCTTCTGTCAACGTCTTTTGAAGAGCAGCCTGATCACATGAAGAACGGATCGCGACTTTGGTCAATGCACCGCCTGTAAGTTGCTCTGCTTCGTATCCCATAGAATTAATACGACTTACCATTCTGGTGATATTTTCTGCATTCGAAAAAGCACCCACCACAACATAACATGCTTTACCGATTATTTCTGGTTTGGAAGGTTCCTCAGGTTCGGGCCTGGGGGTTGTTTCCGGATCCGGTACTTCATTCACAATACTATCCTTGTATGGAATATCAATGGGTATGATGGAGGTATCGGGAATCGTCACGACATCGTCCATATTTCCTGTATTGACGGTGTCCTGATCTGCATATATGTCCGGCTTCAGTTGATACCGGTTACTGAGAATATCCCACGCGAGATATGCGCATAGAATGGTAATAAGGAATAATGCAATCACCAATATCATCCACCACCATCGGGATGTATTATCTGAAATAACGGGCGTTACAGGTTTCACAACTGGTGTCTCGGTTTCGACAACCGGCACTTCAACTTCCTTGTCAGAAACCCAGTTGGAAACAGGATGTACAGGTTCTACAGGCGGAATATTTAAGTCCTGGAAAACTGGAGGTGTATAAATTGGTGGTGGGTTATACACAGGAGTAGATGCAAGGTCAAGACTTTCGAGCCCACGGAAGGAAAGATTAAAAGCGTCCCAATCAGGTGTAAAATGGATGACTTCCTTTTCTGACCTTGAAAAAGCACCAAAACTTTCGATGGCATACGATTCACCTTTTTCGAGCTGCGCCAGGACTTCGCTGACAAATTCATCTACTAATACCTTTGCCTCAGAGTGCTCCATACCTGAAGCATACCTCATGTACCTTGCTAGTACATCCCCGGATTCAACTGTGGATGTATCAAAAGCAGGCTCAATAAATGGAGGATTAATCCGGGAGGAAGGAACATCGATAACCGCAGGGTGAAAAATGGCTTCAAAACGACCTAAGCCAGGCACATAGACAGAAGGGATCTGCTGGAGAAGATCAAGGATATAGTACGGTACCTTTTCTGATTGCACACCTCTAAATTAAGTATTGAATTTGTATTGCAAATAATCTTAATGTAAACGGGATCTACCTCAACCTTTTAACCGTTCCTAATGTAGCTGCCACTACTGCCAGGGGTGGGGCAAATAAAAGTCCGAGCACAGGTATCATCAGCATCAGAATGAAGATGGTACCATTCCCTATGGCCAGTGACCTGTTGGCCCTGACAAAACTTATACTTTGCCTGTACCCCAAATGTCGCTCAAGGGTAAAATCCATATTTCCAAAACCAGAATAATATGCCTGTACCAGGAAAATGAAAATGCTGGAAAACCATCCAATGACTGGAATAAAGTGAAGAAGAAATAACAAAATGGTAAACATCAGTTCGCGTAAGAGATTCCTGATATTGATTCGTAAGGAGCGTTGGATTTCACTGATAAGTTGACCCATGCTCCAGGAATGATCAATGTGACCGTCCCTCAGATATTTTTCAACCTTAGCAGACAAGGGCGATAAGACCGGTGCAAGAAAGATGATAATGATATACCTGAAGAGGAATAATGCAATGATGGCCATCAACAAATATCCCAACCATTGACTGATCCGAATTGCCCATTCAGCTCCCCAATCAAACGGGTAAAAACCACCTAGCCATAATCCAAAATTGTCACCAAGATTGATCATCACCAATAAGATCCCGATGCCTACAACAAGACTGATTACGGATGGGACCAGGAAATAAATCCAAAGCTTCAGTTTTGACACTAACCGAAGTGCTTCAGCATAATCAGCGATGGCATTAAAGAATCCCATGATCAAATATGATCAATCCAAACAGAATCCGGATGGTCTGAGGAATTAATCTTTTCCTGGCTTACGTTTTCTGCGGGTCTTGAAGAGTTCCACAACTTCTTTTTCTTTCATAAAGCCCCAGTCCGGAAATTTATCCATTACGAAGTGCTTGATGTCCTGGTAGTGATTGCTGCGTTTGTCCGTGAATTCCTTGAGCGTCTTATTCACAAATCCCATACTCAGGTCACGAAGGCGAAGATTAAATTCCTGGTTTGCGAAGATGTCCATGTATAGCTTCATATATCGTGCAATGCTATCGTCTTTAGCAGCTTCGTCTTCATTCTTGCGATGATCCTGACCTGTAAAGCTCTTATAGTCTTCTACCGGCAGGTTGGAGATAAGTCGCTCAAAATGACCGAAGATCGTATGACGCAGACCTTCATTGATATCAGAGAGGCCTTCGTGGTTTTCATAAAACTGGCGTGCCGCTTCGATGGCATCCTCATGGATATAGCCTTTCTGATTGATTTGGTTGGTCAGGGTAGAATACCGCAACACGTCATCTTC
>JBBREG010000223.1:0-6160 GCA_038203125.1 Chitinophagales bacterium | reverse complement strand
CCATTTTCTGCAGGATTATTGGGTGGATGTTGTAATCCCTGTTGGGAAGATCCCGGCGATATCCTTCCTGCCGGATGGTTTGCATATGGGATCAATGGCAGTTGCGAGTTACCTGGACCACCGATTAATGTGGATTGGGGTGATGGTAATACTTGTGGTGGCGGGATGGGTCCCTGGAGTTTTTGTTTTGACCTCGTGACACGGTCCATTCCGGATTGTATGGGTCCTGATTCCAGCAAGCGGGACCTGACACTTGGTTTTTACACATTTGCTGATGGTGAGACTGGTGCATGGACTGGTGCGGAATCAGTGTGTGCATTAGACCAACCAGTTAAGATTTCATTTAAGACACAATGCGGTAGGGTCACGCGGATGCCAATGGAAGATTTGCCTGATCTATGTGACGGGGATGTATTCCGATACCAGATTGAAGAAGACAATATCAATTATTGGGAATGGAATATCAGTCCGGCAAAATCACTTCCTTTAGAAATCTATACCGGACCGAATGGATTTGTGATAGAAGGCATTGCAGATCACCAAGGACAATCATCTGAAAAAATCACCGGGATCCTGATAGGTCATGTGAAGGGAAGTGAGGATATTGTACTCAGGCAATTTCATTTTGACTTGGTCAATTGCAGGCCGTATGTAGATGAGCCGTTGTATGTCGGAAATGAAAAACCAACTGTTCCGGATCCCGTTGACCCGGGAGACAATTTTTCTGATACTCAAATTACAAATAGGGGCAGTAAAGATCCGGATAAATTTATCCGTGTATATCCACTTCCCGCAGATCAGCAAATCATGATTGAGTGGAGTGCGCCTGCAGCTCAGGGAGGAAATGTCATCATTCACAATTCGCAGGGTATGACCGTTGAATCTATAACCATTCTACCCGGAGATATGCAAAAAAAACAACTTGATATCCGGCATCTTTCACCCGGTGTCTATTTTGTCAGCTATAGGAGTTCGCAATATCATAAGGTGTCCAAAATGGTGAAGATATAAGTCCTTTCGGGTCTGGTATTTAGGCAATTGGCCTTCTTATGGTATCATTTTTGATCTTATAGTCTCTGCAGCATGTTGTAAGAGGTATGAATGTATTGATCTACGGTCAGCTTTATAAGCCGAACCATAAGGAACCTTTGTTAGATATCACCAAGGCTATCCAGCAGGAAGGGCTGGTAGCATTTGCCGATGAGGATTATTGGGCACAGGTGGATCCGGCGGTGCGTGAGCAGGTGGATATCAATCTCTTTAAAGGGTTTTCCAACACAAAGATTGATGTTGTCCTGGCATTAGGAGGTGATGGTACCGTGCTTGGTGCTGTTGCCCTGGTCAATGAACATGAGATACCCGTCATGGGAATTAATCTGGGCCGGCTGGGATTTTTATCCAGCATCGAAGGAAAATTTGGCGGCTATGCGATTCATGAATTAGCGCGGGGTCGATATCATTATGATGACCGGACGATGATATATCTGGACACTGACAGCACAGACATATTCCAGGATTCGAGAGTGGCACTCAATGATTTTACACTTCACAAACGGGATACCTCTTCGATGATCACGATTCACACGTACATCAATGGTGAGTTGCTGAATTCATATTGGGCCGATGGGTTGATTGTTGCTACACCCACGGGATCTACCGGATATTCCCTGAGTTGCGGAGGACCGATCATTTTTCCCAATTCAGGTAATCTGATTATTACTCCGGTGGCGCCCCATAATCTGAGTGTTCGACCAATCGTAATATCCGATACAAGTGTCATCTCATTTGAGATAGAAGGTCGTGCGGAAGGATTTTTATGTACGCTGGATTCCCGATTTGAAACTGTCACTTCTGAAAATAAATTATCTGTGCGCAAAGCGAATGTGCATGCACGCTTGATCCAATTATACAATTATTCATTTCTCAAAACCCTGCAGGATAAACTCACCTGGGGGAAAGATTCCCGCAATTAATGGAATCGCTGATCCTGCCTGTTCCCTGGAAAGGAAGAATACTACAGGCCGATCTGTCATCAGGTTATTGTATTGCTATTCCCCTGGATCATACCCAACCTCAGCCCAATGCTTTTTATGCTCCGCTGTATGACGCCAATCCGCATACACAAGGAGACTGGATCGGAGATACACGTGAAGGGTCCAGTGTCAACTTTTATAATATACGGATCAATCCGCATGGCAATGGAACGCATACAGAATGTGTGGGTCATATTGCCAAGGAGCGATATTCGGTTCATCAGGCATTATCCTCCGGACGATGGATTGCTGAGCTCATTTCTGTTTATCCGGTTGCACAGGATAATGGTGATCGGATCATGCGGGGTATAACATGGGAAAGTGGCATTGAATCATTAATTATTCGATCTCTTCCCAACCATCCGGATAAGAAGACACGTATGTATGGGGGCACGAATCCGCCGTACCTCGATCATGAAATGGTGAAGAACATGGCGGTAGGAGGAATTAACCATCTCTTACTGGATTTACCCTCGGTGGACCGGGAGGAAGATGGCGGGGCATTATTAGCCCATAGAGCTTTCTGGAATTACCCTGAAAACCCAAGGATAAAAGCTACGATTACGGAGATGATCTATATTGACAATGTGATACCGGATGGCCTATATTTACTTGAGATACAAATTCCTGCCCTGGAGCTGGATGCCAGCCCCAGCAGACCGTTTATCTATCCATTAAAATGAAAAGAACCTTGATTCCCGACCATTCTGAGACCTACGAAGCCTTCCTGGCGATCGAGGTGAATGCGTACAAGGAAAAGATCCAGTATATCGAGGAAAACTTCTTCATGCTTCGGGAGCTGGAGGCGAATGAATATTTTGATATGATGGTGTTGTATGGTGAGGCGTTATTTGAATCCGCTGAATATGCCCGTCAGGCCAAGCTGGCGGATCATATCCTCGAGATGAGCATTGAACGCAACATTGTCATGCACCGGGATCAGGACGTGTATTTTGAAACACTTTTCAAAAAAGCTGCTTCCTTACACAACCTGGATAAAATGGACCAGGCAGTTCACATCCTGAAAGAATTGCTCAAGATCAATCCTGACCATGAAAGCACAAAGCTTTTCCTGATCAATTGTTTTATCCGCCAAAAAAAACCTACCATACGTCCGTACAGAACATTTAGTCTTGTACTGTTACTTGCCAGTGCAGTCATCATTTCGGTAGAATTGATATTGATTCGCAGGCTTTGGGCCTCCTGGGTCAGTGTAGTAGAATTGATCCGAAATGGATTATTCATCACAGGTGTAATCCTGCTGGTAGCGGGTGAGGTGATGGTACGCTACAGGGCGGTGGAAGATGTGTATAGTTTTACACGAGCTAATAAAAAGAGGAAAGATTCAATAATCAGCAATCCGTGAGCGTTGTCCTGCATGCAGGAGGTCATTTTGAAAAATTAACTAGAGGAAAAAAAGTTTTTAGCATCTGGTATGCTGCAGATATTATTTACCGCTAATTACTAATTGCGATAAGGCAAATTAAATTACCTCACTAATGTGACATCGCCCACCAGTCTTACTTCCTGTCCATCCGATAATCTTGCACGCGCAAAATAGGTGAAGACCTGCGGATTCATATTCTTTCCCCGGAACATCCCGTTCCAGCCATTAAAAGCATCCAGACGGATATCGTGTGCATGCAACATGATTTCGCCCCACCTATCCAGGATGGTGACTTCATACAAATACACATCCGGGAGTCGACTGCTGAAATTGAACATATCATTTATGTCATCACCATTTGGTGAAAAAACATTCGGAGCATAAATAGCATCAATCACCAACGTGTCCATTTCTGTCAAAACCAAATTCGTCTGCAGGACATATTCACACTGACTTTCGTCAGTGATCGTAATCATGATGGATGTGTCTTGTGAAGGAAACGCCAAAGTAGAAGCACACGTGGCACATTGTAAAATGCCTGGTGTATTCCACTGGTAATATAATGTGGTTATGCTTGTGTCACCATTTATAGCTAATTGGATTGAATCACCATTTTGTAGTTCGTACAAAGGATCAATACTAAACGAATACTGAGGAGCACCATCAATATGCAGTGTTTCAAATAGAGAACAGCCATGCACATCGGTTACCGTAACCTCGTATTGTCCATTCGAAAGGAATGATGCAATAGAATCTGTCAGCATATTATGACTCCACTCATATTGAAAGGGACCAATTCCATCGGCATGCAAAATCGCTGTTCCAAAATCTACACAGTTCCATGCAATTTCTGACTGTACCGACATCTGTGGATACAAATGCACGTATGTATCTGATATCGTATCACACACTGATCCCGATGATGAAAGCACTACAGTAATTATGGTGTCGAAATTCACCCATTGGCCATCGATGTATATAGAGTCTCCTTCACAAATGTATTCATGAGCTATCGTGAAGACATTTGCGCAATCAGGTGCCAACAGGAAGTCAAATGTCAATGCTCCACAAGAAGTATCAGAAACAAAATCGACACCGTATACTACACGTAAGCCTGAAGGCAATAATGTACTATCTATGGAAACCAAATACGGAACTATAATAAAATTACCGGACGCGATGCCAAATTCGTCCGTAAGCATTGTGGCGGGATCAATGCTGATCATTCGGTCAAACACAATGGTCGCACCTTGCAGGATCGTATCTCCGGATGATACAACACCATTCCCATCTGCATCTATCCACACCTGCACTTCGATCCACAATGAATCCGGCTCCTGGATGAATACATTAAAAATGGAATCACATCCAAACACTGACTCCAGATGAACAACATAATGTCCTGTGTCCGAAAAGATGCTATCTCCGATGGCGACAGGATCACCGATACATGCATCGATATATTGATCCGGTCCGGAAACAAAACAATTGGTCGTCAGTAATAATGAAACTGTAACAGAATCATCACAGGTAGCAATTTCTGCTGCAGCACTATCTATGACAATTCGCCATTCAGATCCTAACAAGTCACGATCAAACAATGCCGTATAAATCGAAGCCGGGAAATCCTCAAAAATATAATTTCCATTTGTTCCTGTTGGAGATTGACCGGAATGCATTCCTGACGCAGAAATGATTTCAACAGGAATGTTGGGAAGCAAAGTATCACCCGGGCTAATCACACCATTGTTATCAAGGTCAAAGTACGTGACAACGGTTACAGATCCGACACCCGGATATAACGTAAGATTCAATGGATCAGATGTGACTACACATCCATTGGAAGTGGTCACTTCAAATGTATACGATCCATCGGCCGTGATCAGGACATCATCTGGAAATACGGGACCTGATTGAATGACGATACCGTCATGTAACAGATTGTAGGATAAAATATTTTCAAGAGTTGGCAGGCATAACGTCAGCGGATTACATTTTAAAAAACATCCACCTGGAATCCGGTCAATGGCTGCAGCAGTCCGGATATGCAAACTAAAACTTTTGGACCTGCAACCGCGATCGTTGACACCCTCAACATAAAAATCTCCAGAACTCTCCGTTGTTATTGTAATGCCTTCCTGGCCATCAGACCATTGGTAGATGATGCCCGGTTGCGGATTCGTTACCGTCAAAGTATTAAGACTGTGGCTGCACCCGGTACCGGAGGTAAGACTGATCACCGGAATTACCGGAAGATCAAAGATTTCAACATAAATGGCGGCTGTATCTGAGAAACAATTGGTTGAAAAAGCATCCGCAATTACATAGA
Source organism: Chitinophagales bacterium (assembly GCA_038203125.1). Taxonomy (GTDB): domain Bacteria; phylum Bacteroidota; class Bacteroidia; order Chitinophagales; family Saprospiraceae; genus Opimibacter. The sequence goes on along the minus strand of JBBREG010000223.1, from coordinate 411 downwards.
ATGTATAAATTCCTGTACCCGGCAAATTACCACCTTCAATCGTAAAGCTTATTGAACTGAAAGAGGCGCCATTAAACCAATCATAAGATACGTTTGAATTGGAAAAAGCCTGGATCTGAAATTCAGTACCCTGGCATAACAGAATCGAATCCTGCCATGGGCCATATTCACCATTCGAAAGAATAGCTCGTCCTCTAACAATTACTTCCGGAGCGGGAATTATTTCAATAAATTCTGCGGGAGGTATATATGTGCAATGAAACTGATCTTCGACCACAACAGAATATTGATTCGTTTCATAGACAGGAATTACCTGGCTTGTATCTCCATTACTCCAGGTCCATGATACACCACCTCCCGGAGCGGTTAAGATTGTCGTATCTCCATAACAAATCATACTGGCTGGATCAA
>JBBREG010000222.1:0-6196 GCA_038203125.1 Chitinophagales bacterium | reverse complement strand
TCAATGTGGAATGGAATGAGGCACAATTTGATACTGAGAGCCGTCTCCTGAATGAAACTGAAAGTGTTTCAGAACTCCATTATACACCGGGAACTCCATTTTTCTTAAAGGGAAGTTTCTCCTTCTTTTTCTGAAAACGCTCAAATCATAAAAATCTTTATGAGTAATACGTACCAATGACAAACTCTGCTCAATTCATGTTCATAGAACTATTTAGTATTTCTCGATAAGACTTTGTATCAGCCTTCAGGTCATTTGATTTTAATTAGAAAGTGGATCAAATGCAAAGATTAACAGCGGTTCTATCAAGGGCCCGATTGATGAGTTTAGCGGAAAAAATTAATCTGTATCTATATATAAAGTGTTGAATATGTAACAGATAAGTCAACCAATGGGCTCTAAACTTGTTTAAAGTACAGTAACGATGGGAAAATGCGATGAAAATGAATTTATTCTCAATAATTGAGATAATTCCTGAAACATCGAAATCCAAACCAATACACGCTTACGTATATAGTACTGAATACCAGTGCTATATTTTCAATTTCGATTTCTAACCTATACCTAACCAAACATTATGCGTTCAAACTTCAACCCTCAATCTCGATCAGTAATGGCGGGCATGTTGAGTGCACTTTTGATGTTCGTAGCAGTCTCCCTAACTGCATCGAGTCACCGAGAGGCACCCTTAATTGCTAACGACCCCCTTGCTGATAACACAGACCTTTACGCATTCAGGAGTCCGGATAATCCTGAAATGATAACCATTATAGCGAATTACATACCGGCTGAACTTCCATACGGAGGACCGAATTACTATTCTTTCGGAAAAAACATCCGATATGAGATACACATTGACAATAATACCGCGACACCGGGTGATGATATCATATATCGCTTCACTTTCGACCAGGTAAATGAAGACCCTACCACGTTTTTTAACATTCGTTTGGGTGCTCAAAACCTCAAGACAACCTATACGATGGAGAGAAGCAAAGACGGTGGTGCTTCCTTTGCAACAATTATTACAGGTGGTGTCGTACCTCCAAATAATATCGGTCCACGCTCCATTGAGAGTAGTGTAGGCCTTGGCGCACCTAATTATAGATCCCTGATGACGGGAGCCATTGAACAAACATCCGATGGTGAATCTGTATTCTGCGGACCCGTTGATGATCCATTTTTTGTTGACCTGGGAGGCATTTTTGACCTCGGAGATGCACCTCGTCAGAATGGCAAACCCAGAGATGGTGTTGCTAAATACAACGTCCATTCGATTGCTATTCAGGTACCGATCAGCTTTCTTCAAAAAAATGGTAAGACCGGTGCACAGGCAGCTAATATTCTTGATGGTGATTATGTCATCGGTGTATGGGCCTCAGCAAGTCGTCAAGCAATCCGCACGCTTACTACAGATGGTACTCATCCTGATGATTCCGGCAGTTGGGTACAGGTTTCACGTTTGGGTATGCCTCTTACGAATGAAGTTGTAATACCGATCGGTAATAAAGACCAATGGAATTTTGATACACCTTACGAGGATCTTGGTAACATTGCTACTTACGGTAACTACTTCTACAACCCCGAACTCGCCCTATATATGGATGATAGTCAGTTTGGTGGAGCAGTACCTGCTTTCCGTGGGTTGCGCATTCAAACAGCATCACTGGGTGCATATGATTTTAGAAATGGTAAGGATGGTTTGTTTGGACTAAAAGGAAATCCTGCTCTCGCCGGAACAGCGTTGGAAGAGGCTGCTTTTGGTTCACTCTTATTACCTCGTGCAGGGGCTCCCAGATCAGTCGATTTGTGGCCTATATTCCATACAGGGGTGCCTAATCTGGCGCCATATCAACTGGCCACAGGCAAAAACGGCAATCCGCTTGCTGTTGGAAAACCTTTCATCAACAACTTTCTCCCTAATGGGGGTGATATGTTGAGATTGAATATGTCAACTCCAACTACACCGCGAAATGATCCTGCTTTCAATAGCCTTGGACTTGTCTATGCGGCTGTACTTGGTCTAACAGATCCAACGTATGCAGGCAACGCTGATCTTCAATTTATACCTAATATGGATGGATTTCCAAATGGTCGCAGGCTGGAAGATGACGTTACAAGAATAGAACTTCAGGCTGTCAGCGGTGTCGTACTTGCTGCCATCGGATTGTGGTATGATGATTATGCTCCAGGAAGTTCACAATCTCCCGTGACCAATCTGCTGCTCAATGTACTTCAGTACTCCACAGGTGTCGAAGAAAATGATGCTGTCTTTATGGCTCAATTTCCTTACCTGGCAGAGCCTTGGAGAGGCACTGAGACAGGCGCTCCAACCGAATAATCATCTTTCATCCATTCTAACACTATCGAATCATATAACATGAAAAATATATTTATACTTCTGGTTCTTCTCTTCACAGGCTTTATGCAGTCATTACTTGCATCCAGCCACCGGGAGGCACCCTTAATTTCAAACGATCCCCTGGCGGACAATACAGACCTTTATGCGTTTGTAAGTCCAGATGATCCAAGCACCGTGACCATCATTGCGGCATATGTGCCAATGCAATTACCTCATGGTGGTCCTAACTATTATGGATTTGGCGAAAACATCCGCTACGAAATTCATATTGATAATAATTTAGCCACGGCAGGCGATGATATCATCTTCCGGTTTACATTTAAGAAAGTACATCAGGATCCGACCACATTTTTCTACATCCGTCTGGGTCAGCAAAATCATAAGACGACCTACACACTTGAAAGAAGTGATGACGGTGGTGTCAGCTTTGAAACTTTAATCGCAGATGGCGACGTGCCACCGAATGACATCGGTCCACGCTCCATTGAAAGTGGTGTAGGTCTTAATACAACGTATGATGCTTTATTCACCAATGCCGTAAAAACAACCAGTGACGGAATTCGGATTTTTGCAGGACCTACTGATGATCCATTTTTTGTAGACCTGGGAGGTGTATTTGATCTGGGTGATCTGCCACGTCAGAATAGTGAACCTCGTGATGGAGTTGCTTGTCTGAATGTATCAACGATTGCAATGAAAATTCCAATCGAGTTATTACAAAAAAATGGTAAAACTGAATTAGAAGCTTCTTCTATTCTGGATCCCGATTTTGTAATAGGTATATGGGCATCCGCAAGCCGTCAGAAAATACGCACACTGAATACAGCAGGAACAGAATCGTATGCAGGAGATTGGGTACAGGTATCACGTCTGGGTATGCCCCTGACAAATGAAGTTGTCATCCCAATTGGTTCAAAAGACAAGTGGAATTCTTCAACTCCGTATGACGACCTCGCTAATATAAGTGAATTTGGAAATTTCTTTTACAATCCAGAACTGGCATTGTATATGGATGACAGCCAATTTGGTGGTGCAGTTCCCGCATTTACGCCATTACGTATTCAAACTGCTTCACTAGGAATGTTTGACTTCAGAAATGGAAAAGATGGTCTTTACGTGTTGAAAGGAAATAATGCGCTTGCAGGCACTGCTCTGGATGATGCCATTTTTGGTACGCTTCTATTGCCTGCTCCTGCTTCGCCCAGATCGGTTGACTTATGGCCAATATTTCATACCGGTGTACCGAATATGATTCCGTATCAGCTAGCTACCGGCAAAGATGGAAATCCACTCGCTGCGGGCAAACCTTTCATACATAACTTCCTGCCAAATGGTGGAGATATGTTGCGTCTGAACATGGCTGTACCGCCTACGCAACGTGATGATGATGATTTTAGCAGGCTGGGTCTTATAACGGCTGCCGTGCTGGGTCTTACGGATCCAAGATGGAATACGACTACAGATCTTGAGTTCATTCCCAATATGGATGGATTCCCGAATGGAAGACGCCTGGAAGATGATGTCACGCGTATTGAATTACAGGCAGTAGCAGGTATTGTACTTGCAGCTATCGGATTGTGGTATGATGATTATATTCCCGATTCGAGTTCTTCACCTGTAACACAGGATCTACTCAATGTACTGACATATGACACCGGAATTTCACAAAATGATAAATCATTCCGCGCCTCTTTTCCTTATGTCCCGATGCCATGGTCTGGTACAAGTATATGTTCAGGTGAAGCTCAGGATTATGTGCAGCCAGAAATTCTGGAGCCCAGCACGACAGGCATCACAGGTCTGAGTGCACCTAATGTATTTGCAATCAACCAGCCGAACCCGTTCACATCATCAACAACGATCAAATATCACCTGAGGTCTGGTGGTCATGTATCCATCAAAGTATATGATCAGCAAGGCAAACTGGTGTCTACACTCGTCAATGAAACTAAAGTTGAAGGGGATCATGAAATTAATTGGAATGCTGATCGTCAGCCATCCGGATTTTATGTAGCTGCCATTACACTTGGTAAAACATCTACGTATACAATCAAAATGAATAAGACAAATTAATTCCATTACAGAGTGAGTCACACTCATGTCCTACCGAGGTACATTGGGTGTGACTCACTTTTTTGATTTTCACACATTCAAACCTAAAAAATTTCTTAACATGAAAATTCTCCAAATTCTTTCTGTTATGGCTTTTGCTGGACTCACTATGCTGAGTTGCAAACCGACCCAAAAAGAAACTCCACAACAGGCTGATGAGTTGCCTGAACTCCTGATGCGTTCCCAGGTCATTGGACCCGAAGAAGAAATGGGGTATATGCTGGATACCTACAATGGGCTGGTTGCCAAAATAAAATCAAACCCGAAAGATGTAGACGCGCGCCTTTCCCTGGCAGAACTAATGATGCAGGAAGCGCGCATATCTGGTGAACATGGTCATTATTATCCTGCAGCCCTTTCGCTGATCAATGGTGTGATGACAAGTGAATTAAATGAACCTCTACGTTACAGAGCATTGCTGGACAAAGCTTCTGTCCTATTGTCTCTGCATCAATTTGTTGAAGCCAAAACAATCGGAGAGCAGGCACTTGCACTTAATGCCCACTCTGCTGACGCTTATGGCGTATTGGTAGATGCAAATGTTGAGTTAGGTGACTACGAGGAAGCTATAATTATGGCGGACAAAATGGTTTCCATTCGACCTGATCTCAGGTCCTACAGCAGGGTATCCTATCTGAGGGAGATCTATGGTGATGTACATGGTGCGATTGATGCCATGAAACTAGCCGTTGCAGCAGGCTATCCGGGTATGGAACAAACCGAATGGGCCCGGCTTACATTGGGTCATCTCTATGAGCGGTATGGGTCACAAGACAGTGCCATGATGCAGTATGCGACGGCGTTGTCTACCAGACCGAATTACCCGTTTGCGATCGCAGCCTTAGCAAATAGCTATGCCGCGATGGGCGATACAAAAAAGGCAGACAGTCTCAATGCTGTAGCAAGCAATCTTATACCTGAGGTAGGCTTCTTTGTTGATAAAGCAACATGGGCTCTTGAAGGTGGTGATCAGGCGACAACCGAAAAACTTACAAAAGATATTATGGAAATGTTGGCTGATGACGAGGCTGCAGGACATTCCATGAACATGGAGCTTGCCAGGACTTATTTGCACCTGAAGAATGACGATGAGAAAGCACTGAGTTATGTACTGAAAGAATATAATGTACGTCCTGAGAATATTGATGTCAACCTCTTATTGGCAGAGATCTATTTTCATCAGGGTGATATGGTAAAGTCGAAAGAACATTTGACTGCAGCACAACGTACAGGCTCAAAAGATCCGGCTGCACTGTGCCTGGAAGGTATTCTACTCACGCGCTCCAACCAAATGGAAGAAGGGCAAAAAATAATTCGACAGGTATTTGTCGAAGTACCAAACCTTGATTGCAGTTATTGCAAAGAAGCAAAATCCATCATTATATAACCTTCCTGAAAACAATTGCAAAAATAAGGATACTCCCCTGAAAGCACAATTTCAATTCCTGCTACTATAGCTGGAAATCGACAAGAAACATTCATGAGAAAAATAAATCGACAGTTATACGTCATTAAAATCCAGCAATTCACCTAACCCCTGAATAAACTATTTCGCACTGTAGTGCTTGAGTTTGTTTTGAATGTGATGGGCATGCGGAGGAGAACGCATGCCCTCTTTTTTTCACACTTTTATTCACTTACTTCATCAGCCTTTTTGAGTTGCAGATCACATTCGATACGTACTTCATCTCCCACCAACACACCTCCGGCTTCCAGGGCAGC
>JBBREG010000221.1:0-6507 GCA_038203125.1 Chitinophagales bacterium | reverse complement strand
ACAATCATGATATATCAGTATTCAATACTCCATTACTACCCCTTACTATTCCTTACTCTTTGATTCCGGCCAGCAGCTTTTTCGCGCTTTCTTTTTGGGTTGCCTCCGGATGTTCTATATATTCTGTTAAAAGTTTTTTTGCTGTTTCAAATGATCCCTGCCGGATCTCATATAATGCCAGGTAGTATGCGGCTTCAGCGTAGTAGATCAATTCAGGATCTTGTCGGATCTCACGCAGGATCGTTGCCGCCTCTTGTGATCTGTCCAATTGCATCATTGCCATTGCATTCATGAATTGAAAGTTCAGATTATTCTTGTATTCAGGTGTCAACCTTTCAAATCCTGCTATAGCCTCACTATATCTCCCTTCCCAGTAAGATAATTGAAATTTTTCAAGATCCGTTAGCCCTTCTTCACCCGATCGTGAAGTTGGATCCATCACATCATCCCGGTACGGCTCAAAGTTAGCCGCATATAATTCCTCCCCTCTTTCCTTCTTTGTTTTTGTCCTACGCTCCGGCATCTTCTCTGCCATATCAAGTATCTTCTCCGGAACTTGATTTACCTGTATGGTTTCGACAGGAATTGCCTCGATGCGATCTGCATTAATTGTATCCAACGGCTTTACTTCAGATTGATATTCAGGCTCATCCCGCGGCATTAGAAAATTGATTGCCAATAATACGATCACAAGCGCCGCTACAGCCAGAACCCACACATCCTTCCGCGTGATCACCAGCTTTTGTGCATGGAGATCTTTGTCGAGTACTTTATCCCGATCCCGAAACCGTGACTTCAATTGGTCGCGCTGCGCCATCTTGAGTGAGCCTATCGCCAATTCATACTGTTGAAATTCATGCCGGAACTCGTGTTCGCTCTGTAATCGATTTTCCATGTCACGTTTTTCACCTGTTGTCATCTCCCCGGCCAGGTATCGTTCGATAAGCTCTTGATCCTGTTCTTTCATCTTTGTGGAGATTCCATACGTTCTGTAATAATTTCTTTCAACCGTTTCAGGCCACGCGATATGGTGACGCTGACAGCGTTTTCACTCGTATACCCGGTTTGTGCCATGATCTGAGGAATAGATTTACCCTCCAAAAACCGCATCACCAGGATCTGCCTGCTTTTGACCGGCAACTCCTGTACGGCTATGTGTAAGATGTGTTGTTGTTGTTCCATGATTTCTTCGTCCTCTATCACATTAATACTTTCATCCATATTTATATTAGCATCAAACTCCTCCACCAGCTCCGTTTTTTCATTCTTTTTAAACATTTTCAGTAAGCGCCGGTACCCGATCAGGAACAGGTAGGTCTTAATCTCACAGGTGAGATGGGTCAACTTCCGGTCACGGACCTGTTCGTAAAACATGATCATGGTATCGTGCCATGCATCAATCAGATCATCCCTGTTTCTTACGTGAAATCGTTGACCTGCCCACCGGAGAAAATCATCCCGGTATCGGTCATACAGATTATCTAAAACGGCCATGTTGCCATTCGACAAGGATTCAAGTAATGAATCCGCTTCTGGTTTTTCCTTTTCCATTTTAGACGGCCTGACAGGATCGTGCAAAGGCCTTGATAGAACCTTCGCATTCATACCTGTAATGCTTTGGCCTTCTCAGACCTGGTGAGTTGGCCTGGTGAGAGGAGGTAAAGGAAAAATAATGAAATAAAATCAAGTGGTTGATATATAATTCCAGATATGACTGTCTGATCTACCAAATGATGATCATTTATTTTATCCTGCGTAGCATAGCAAGTCATCATGGTTAGTACAAGTTTTTCTGCTTTTCAGAACCGACGATTTCATTATGGGCTTTCAGTGTATACCCTTTCCATCCCGCACGGATACTTCCTTTGATTTGTTCAGGTGAATAGACGTTTTTGCCGGTATCCAGGATGACCAACTCACCTCCTTTAATATGTAGCAGGGCACCTGGCCAAATGGCTAGGGAATTGATTTCTTGTCGGCCATCTGAATAGACTGGGTAGTTGTCTGGTTGTGATTCATCCAATGGAATGATCACATCGGTGAATTCATCAGGCACACGCTGGTTGCTCCAGTTATAAGGTTGGTGCCAGTCTGTCTTGTGTCCGGGGGTATCGCCTACCCAAATAGAGGTTACCTGTGCACAGAGTGAAGTAACAGTGATGCTCAACAGAAGAATGATGTGGTTTTTCATGGGGTTTGGTTTTATGTATTGATCATAAATACCCTCCAACCAAAAATCTTAGCAGCACGCCCCTAGAATGTATTTGCTTCCAGGATATCACCCCGTATCAAAACAAATGGCTGACCATCTCCAGATGGTCAGCCAAATGAATGGGATCCAATTGTAAGGGTTAATGTGAATGTTGGACCCGCGGGTACTGTATTATGCAATGAATCACGATGGGGTTTTGTGAACTATGCTGGAAGGAAGAACAATGTAACTGGTAGCTGGTGGTTCGGAATGTTTTCATCAATCAGGCTGTTCGAAATTCAGGCTCATTACGCATTGGTGTCTCTATAATGAACCACTGGGTCTCATACGTTCCTTACCCTTGTATAATCAAAAGTATGGGAAGACATGCTTCACCGCCTCACCAGAATTGGTGAGTTCCAAAAATAGATGTACGGATTTACGAAATAATTTTTGCCTCGATGGCTTTCTTGATGGCGCTGGTCCGGTTGTGTACTTCCAGCACGCTGTAGATGCCTTTGATATGCGTATTGATTGTGTTGTCAGTGAGTTCCATCTCCTGAGCAATTTCAGCCGCGGTCTTGCCTTCAGCCAATTTTTTCAATACGATGAGCTGTTTCTTGGTGAGGCCGGCCTCCGCACCTGAACCATTTTCTTTTCTTTTAAAAGCATTGCTGAATCTGGCTTTGACTGCTGTGATGAATTGAGGAAGGGAGGGATTGGAGAAAAAATTAAGTACGCGTTTAGCCACAGAAGGTGTCATATATGCTCCACCGTCAAAGATCACCCGGAGAGACTTACGTAATGTTTCATGCGGGAGCTGGAATGAAGACGTAAAATCGGACTTCAGCATATATCCATCAGCACCAAGACACATTGCATTAAATATGGATTCATCGACATCAAAGGAGGTCAGCATCATGACTTTGATGTGGGGAAAAAGATTTTTGATCTTGTATAATGCAACGATCCCTTCATCATCTTCATCCATCTGGATGTCCATAAGGATGATATCAGGATGATGCATCCGGATATGCTCTTCGAGGCCGATGGTATTATTATAGGCTTCGAGTAGGCAGAATTCTTCCTTTATGGAGAAGAATACATTACGGAATTGATTTTGAAAAGAAGGATCATCTTCATAGATGAGGACACTCTTTGCCATTTCCACTGGGGTTTTTGAGGGAATGTAAATGTACCTAAGGAAATAGCAATCTCTGTGCCCGATTCCTACTTGAGCGGAATGGTAACAGTAATAGTGGTGCCATTTCCTGCACTTGAGGAAATATTGAGGTCGCCATTTACCCGTTTCATCCGTTTGGCCATGTTGCCCAGACCGTATCCGGACGCTTTCACCTTATCATTTGACACCGTGGATGGATCAAAACCGATGCCATCATCGCGAACTGTCATTACCAGGTATTTATCTTTTTTTGAAAACTGCACCCATACATTTTTCGCTCGTGCATACTTGGTGATGTTGTGGAAGGCTTCGCTAATGATGGATATCAGCTGATACCGTATTTCACCCGGAATTAATTTTTGTTTCAAAGCCGGATCTGAGGCAAGGTCAAAATGGACAGCCGGATCGAGGGTCATATTCTGGTCATCCCGGATCTTGAGGATTAGGCTTTCCATACTTTCATTGACCGGATCGATCGCCCAGACCAGTCTGCGCATATTGTTGACGATACTCCTGCCTGTCGATACCATTTGCTGAAGTTTTGGATTCGGCTCCTTATCTTCTTCCAGCATCATATTCGCCGACATGACAATCGAGTTTAGGCGAGATCCTACATCATCATGAAGGTTTTCATATAATCGTAACCGCACCTCTTGTAACTCGAGTGCTTTACTGATCCGCAAATATAGGATCAATGAGATAATCCCTAATCCGGCAAGGACGAGTAATGCACGAAACCACCAGGTTTTATAATACGGTGGGATAATGCAAATTTCCAGTCTGCGTAATTGTTCATTGACAATGCCATCAGAATTAAATGCTTTTACAAAAAAAGTATATTTCCCGGGAGGCATATTTGGATACCTGACGAGCGCACCGTTCGTGGTCGTTACCCAAGCTGGATCCAGGTTTTCCATTTTGTACATCACTTTGTTATCGGCCGGAGCGCTGTACTCCAGCGCATTCACGATAAATTCAAGTGTGTTGTTTGTATAGGAAAAACTAAGACGCTCCATTTCAGTAATATTTACTGAACCTGTAACAAGGCATTGTAAGGTTGATGTCTCGTGATCATTCACATGCAATGCTGTGATTTGCGGAATAGCCGGGGTAGTTATATCTGTCAATTGATCCGGATAAAACGATGTAATCCCTTCGGGTGATCCAAACCACATTTTACCATCCTCAAAACGAAGTGCACTGAATAAATTAAATACGCTATTGGGTAATCCATCATCTGTCCTGTATAAACGGGTACTTTCGTCTTTGGGATCAAACATTAGAATATTGGATTGCGAGGTAATCCATAAACGCCCTTTGGCATCCATCAAACCTGAGGACATGTAGGTAATGGGAAAACCACTCCCTTCATTATAAACTTTCCGAATCTTCAAATTCTTATGATCCACATTGTAAAGCCCAAGGGTTGTGGTGATCCAGGTCGTATTAGATTCAGGCACTTCATGAAATGAACTTGCTATCCCTTTTATAGGAATCGTTGCTATAATTTCAAATGTGGCAGGATTAATCACCATACATTCAGTGGACTCTTCATAGAGCCAAAATCGATCCATAAAATCCACCTCAAACTGGAAGTACGTTTTTGTAAATATTTCAGGCTTAATCTCCTTAGTTGCACCTGCAACGGATGACGTATCAATTTCTACAAGACCTCCATCCGTCTTTGAAAAGATTATTCTTCCGTCAGCCAATGCTAATCCAGCTATATTTTTTTCAGTTCCAACTGCCCGGGGAGTATTCCCCGATGTGGATAAAATACAGGCACCCAAATAGGAGCTCATCCAGAGGTTGTTTTGATCATCTACGAACATGCGGTTTATTGACTCCAGTCGTTCATTAGTTTCTGCATCCGTACCTTTTATTTTTTTTATATTTTTTCCATTTTCATCCAACGTATATAACCCATCCCTCCTGATCGGAGTATAGATCAATCCATGATGAGGGAAAAACAAGGCTGGATTGAATACTTGATTTGTGTCTTTGGGAAATGGATTGACCAGATCAAATTTCTTTTTAGCGGGGTAGGTAAAGCTAAGTCCCTCGCCCGGGCTGGAAAACCAAAATCCGCCATTCCGTACGCCGGAAATATATCTGATGCTGTTTGACAGCAAACTAAAAGGATCATTAACATCTCGCTTATAACTTTCCAGGAAAACCATATGTGTTTTGTCAAATGCAATAATCCCTTCCTGATTAATCGAGACAAGTAGTTTCGTATCTGTCCAGTCAACAATGTCAAGAATGTTTGGCACGTGGAGCATTTTCGTAGCTCCGGATATAAAATTGTACTTGATCAGTTCCGATTGCCCTACATACCAAAAAGTGCTGTCATCCAGCATTAGAATTTTTCTGGCAAAAACGGTATTGCCACCCATATGATGCAGAATTATTTTGACTGAATCTTTTTGAATTCCATTGTGAAAATCTATTTCCTGAATACCGGAAGAATTCACTTTGTAAGCAAACACTTTCACAACGTTTGTTGATTTGTCGGTAACAGCTACTGCCCGCTGCGCATTCTGCGTGAGGTTGGCAACTTTTGATATTTTTTTGGTATGAATATCAAATGTGAAAATGCTTTTTTCTCCTGCAAGCAACCAAAGCCTGCCAACTGAATCTAGGTGAAATGCATGACAGCCCCGGAGGAAATCACCCGAAGCATCAGGTATAAAAAAATGCCGGAACCGATCGGTTGCCCTATCATAAAAATTAATACATTCATACGTACAAAACCAAAACCCAGTTGCATCAGGTTCAAAAAAAGAACTCTGGATATTCTCACCATTTATCGAAGTAGAGTCTTTCTGGTTCCACAGATATTTTTTCACCCGTGCTCCATCGTATCGATTAAGACCACTAGTGGATCCAATCCAGATAAAACCTTCGAGATCCTGATATACAAATTCATTAGTTAGTTCACTGAGCCCTTCTTTGAGTCCAATGTGGTGAAATAATAAATCACTTCGCTGCCCGTATGCCTGAGCGCAAAGAACCAGAAACAAAATTGTGGTCAGAAGTCGTAAGAAAACAGCCGGTAGGATTTGCATTTTTCTATGATGGAAGTAATATAGAAAAATACATTGATTCAATCGGGTCTTGTCTACCAAATAGG
>JBBREG010000220.1:0-6636 GCA_038203125.1 Chitinophagales bacterium | reverse complement strand
CGGTTTCAGGCCATACTTTGGATTCGACCAACAGATACTGTACCCGCAGATCATTTTGAAAAGATCAATGCTTACCTCGCCAAAGGTGGAAAGCTGATCACTGCCGTGAATGCTGTTGACGGAGATCTGTCTACAGCACAGGGCTTACCATCAACTCACAATGTATTGCCTTGGTTGGCTTCGATGGGCATTGTGATTGAGCCAACATTTATCATCGATGCCTCCTGCGGCAAAGTCACCATACAGCAAAACATGGGACCATTCAGTATTCCGACACAAGTAAGTTTCCCATACCTCCCATTGGTCACAAGCTTTCCGGAACATCCTGCTACAAAAGGTGTTGAGGCTGTAATCTTCCAGTTTGCAAGTCCGATTCGGTTTACTGCTCAGGATGGGGCTATATGGTCTCAGTTTGTTACCAGTTCTGCGAAAGCAGGAACGCTCCAGGTGCCCTTGTATTTTGATGTGCAGAAACAATGGACCAATGCAGATTTTCCGTTATCCAATATTGCTATTGGAGGTATTGCCGAGGGTGTAAAAAATAATCCGGATTCACGACTTGTTGTGTTCTCGGATGGTGATTTTATTGTTTCAGAACAAGGCAATATTAATCCGGACAATGTTAATCTTATGGTGAATACGATTGAATGGCTCGTGGATAAATCCGGGCTTTCAGAATTGCGAACAAAAGGTGTTGTGTATCGCCCTATAGATGAATTGGAAGAAGGGAAAAGGACAGTTACCAAGTATCTCAATTTTTTATTGCCTTTGGTATTAGTAGGTGCGGTCGGATTATGGCGGTCACAACGCAATCGATCTAAACGCATTCGCCGAATGGAAGAAAAATATATCTAAGCCCGACAGGTATGAATAATAAAATCCTATTGCTCGTTTTTGGAGGTTGCCTGCTCGTCTTCTTTGGAAGTAAATATTTGAAAAAAGATCATACAGCTTCCTTCGATCCCGTAATTACGCAAGTAGATACGAGTGTTGTCGATCGACTTGAGTATAGCACTGGAGGTCAGCATGCTGAGGAATTCAAAATAGTAAAAGAAGGAAATATCTGGAAAGTGTTGAAAGGAACAAAGAGTATCAACATAGATGATGCTCGTGTTAAAGAATTAATAGCACCGCTTGTCAATCTGCAGGCACAACGAGTGGTCACAAAAAATGTAGATAGTTATCCGGCGTATGAAGCAGGTGACGATCAGGCTACCCATTTGATGGTATATGAAGGTGACAAAAAGCTTGCTGATGTTTGGATTGGAGGTTTCAAATTTGATCAGGCAACGCGGTCAGCATCCGTGTATATTCGGAAGTCTGACTTGCCGGATGTATATCTCATTGATGGATTTGCAGCGATCAGTCTCAGGGCTAATTTTGATCGTTTTCGTGATAAAAAACTTGTGTCCGCTACCGCCGAAGATTTGACTTCACTGGAATGGACAGATGTGGGAGCGAGGAAGGAAGTGATTGTAAAAGAAGATGGCGTCTGGCATTATGCCGGCATGGAAGCAGTGGACTCTACTGCATTTGCAACTTACCTCAACTCACTGGTTGGTGTGCAGGGTTCAGAATTTAGTGATCATTCATCTCCGGATGCGCTGACACTCGTAGAGCGATTGACCTTGTATGGCAATAATATGATCGCACCCACTGTCATCACCGCATATCGCAATCCGGAACCCGGAAAATCCTGGTTACTTCATAGTTCTGATAATCCTGAAGCCTATTTTGTTTCAGATTCTTTGGGGATTTATAAGCGTATATTCTCAGATCTTACCGATTTTTGGCCCTGATGGTCAATAAAGAAGTCGCCGCTCAGTTTAATCTCCTCGCCGCCCTTATGGATCTCCATGGCGAGAACTCATTTAAAACCAAAACCTATCTCACTGCTTTCCAAAGTTTGCGGAAGTGGGACCGGCCTTTGTCAGAGATGACCGAAGCAGAGTATGCGACAATTCCGGGCGTCGGTTCTTCCGCTGCAGCCAAGATTGCGGAGATCATTCAGAAGGGTAGTATGGAGGTGCTCGAAAAACTCAAAGCAAAAACACCAGAAGGCATCCAGCAATTACTCCAGATCAAAGGAATGGGTCCAAAGAAGATCCGCGTGATCTGGGATAGTCTGGGTGTGGAAACTCCAGCAGAGTTGCTGTATGCCTGCACCGAAAACCGTCTTGTCAAGCTTCCGGGATTTGGATTAAAAACACAGGAAGACCTCTGCTCCAAAATTGCCTATTTTCTTGATTCGCAGCATAGGTATCTCTATGGTACCATCGAAAAAGAAATTCTGGAATTTGAAGAAAAATGGAATTCACTTTTTTCAAAAAATAAACTCCACTGGACAGGAGATGTTGCGCGTAAAAATCCGGTGATCAGTTCCATTGATTGTTTGATCGTTCCCGCCCTGGATAAATCAACATTGTCAAAATTTGAAGGACTTGAAATCACCGAGGAAAGTGGTGACAATGTGTTTACTGTCTTCTATGCGCAACGGTATTCGATCCGCTGTACCATGGTGGATGAAAAGGATTTTATCAGCGAATGGAGTAAAACAACCATGGGTATTCCTTTATTTGAGAAATTATCTCCCGCGATTGCAAAATATAAGGGTCATTCGATTGAAGATTTCCTGGCTGCTCATGGATTCAGAGGTTTGTCGGTGGAGATGATGGACCTGGAGGAAATTGAACATGCGGATCCCGGATCGTGGGAGGGTCTAATTGAAAGAAAAGATCTGAAAGGTATCGTCCATAATCATAGTACCTATAGCGATGGTATTCATACACTGGAGGAAATGGCGATTCATGTCAGGGATGCAGGCTATGAATATTTTGGCATCAGTGACCATAGCCAAAGTGCATTTTATGCAAATGGATTATTGCCTCAGCAGGTCCTCGCTCAAATGGAAGAGATTGAAACGCTCAACGAGAAGATGGCTCCATTTAAAATCTTTAAGGGGATCGAATCTGATATTCTGAATGATGGATTATTGGATTACGAGCCTTCGTTATTGGCAAAGTTTGATTTTATTGTTGCATCCATTCACAGCAATCTTCGAATGGATGAGGATAAAGCAACTGCTCGTCTGATAAAGGCGATTGAGAATCCATATACCCGGATACTAGGACATCCCACGAGTCGCTTATTATTAGCAAGACCCGGATATCCGATTGATTATAATAAGGTGATTGATGCCTGTGCCGCGAATCATGTGGTGATGGAGCTCAATGCCAATCCTCAGCGCATGGATATTGATTATAGCTGGATTCGCTATTGCCAGAAAAAAGGTGTGATGCTATCCATCAATCCGGATGCGCATAGCAGGAGTCAGGTGGAGTATGTGAAGTATGGTGTTTATTCAGCGAGAAAAGGTGGGTTGAAGAAGGAGAATTGTTTGAATGCCCTGGGGTTGGTTGAGTTTCAGAATTGGATTGATCGAAATAAAAGAAGTACCTAATTTTTTTATTGATCTCACCATTTTTGGTGAATTCCATTTCAAAAAAAATCATATAGACTTCCTTTGTGTAAAGAGAAAGTAAGAAATAATAGGTGCTTACTTGCGCTCAGAAGCCAATGTATATCTACGAACTTATGAAATGAGCCGAGAGTAGCGCCCGGAGAATAGGAGAAGTAAAAAATCAGTAAAACGTTAATCTTTTTTATAAAACTCACCATTTTTGGTGAGGTGAAATTCAAATAATTAATTTTTAAAATTTCCCTTAGATAGCCATGGAAAATAATTTTGTTTATTTATCCTGAAAAGTTATTTTATTTCAATTTCGTTTCTAACTTGCACCTAGTTGATTTTTTGAAAACCCCGGAAGACCAATAGCTCCCCCACGATTAACCCATCGTTTTTTATTTTGTTTACGGTTATTGATGTAATAATTTGCTACAATCTTCCCGGCTGCAAACTGCATGCTGAGTATGAGAGATTATTTATTTCGTAAGAGATTATTTTCTTTGTTTTTTTTCATCAGTATTATTTGTGCTCCTTCGATCACAGCACAGGTCAATGTATTTACTGACGACTTTTCAACAAATACTGATGATGCCTGGACTGCCAGTGGCGGTATCACTTCCAGTGCCTGGACGGTTTTTACCCCGAATGTAGACTGGGGTGCCAGGAGAAGCACGATCACCGAGTACCTGGAACTAACAAATGATGTAGATATAGCTGTCCCGAATCTGAATGGATATGCTCTTGTTACCACACCTACTACTTCTTTTGGTGCGCCGTATAGCACAACACTTTCTACTGGTCATGTCGTTACCTGGTCTTTTAATTTCCGTCAGACCCAGTCGGACCCTGGAGGTTTTAATAGCGGAGATTATGGCATGGCCTTTATTCTTGCCGGACAATCGGCCACGACCAATACAACTGGCAGTGGCTATGCAATCGTACTAGGTCAATCGGGTACAACGGATCCCATCCGCCTGGTCAGTTATACCAATGGTATCGGCGCCATTGCCAATCTTACCAATGTCATTGTATCCAGTACCAGTGGGCTTTCTGATTTTGGCAATCAATTTATAAGTGTGCGCGTAAGCTACAGGCCTTGTTTAAATCAATGGGACCTGTCGATCCGAAATGATGGCCCATCAGAATTTGAAAATCCATTGGCGGGCACCCTGGTTTTTCAAAGTACAGGCGTAGATGCGCTCTATACGGGTATACCTCTTGACATGATGGCAGCATATTGGCAGGGAAGTACAGCGGCCAACAGAACAGCTTATTTTGATAATATCTCGGTACAAACTTCACCCTGTCAACAACCTTCCACGATGCGCTGGGTATTGCTGGATGAGTTTACCACCAACGGTACATGTGTCAGTACCAGTGATTGCGAAGCGGATATGATTTGCTATGGTCTTGAATATACACCTTTATATACAGGTGTCATAACCAGCTATACCAGCATCTTATTTGTGGATTGCAATGGAGGTGCCAATCCAATCGTAACGAATTCAACCTGCGTCATGTCAGACATGAGTGGATTCCTTGATTTTTGCGTAGTTGCGGACTCCATTTCTATGTTTTGTTCTGCCAATACGGGCAATATTCGGATTGGACGTGGTGTGTCACTTATTCTTCACCAGGTTTGTTTTACAGTCCCCACTAATGGAAATCTCAACATCACCAAGGATATTACATTCCAGGGAAATCCGATAACCGTAGGGGTGGATTCTGCTGGTGCCGGTGGATCTGAGATTGATGTTGTGAATAATTATATTCCGCTCTCCGTTAATGGTGCCATCGAATGTGCATTACTCCCATTACGATGGCTTGAATTTTCAGCTTCAAAACGTGGCGAACTACAAAGCCTGTTATCATGGTCGACATCGGACGAAATCAATAATTCCCATTTTGAAATTCAGCGCAGTGGTACCGTAGATGGCCAGTTTCAAACAATTGGAAAAGTACCTTCAACGTCAGCAGGAGAAGGTGTAAATCAATATCAATTTATTGATCCTCATGCCGCCCGCGGAGCTAATTATTACAGGCTTCGCCAGATAGATTATGATGGTCGATCGGATCTTTCTCCTGTGAGGAAGGTTACTTTTTTGAATTCAAATACATTACAAATAAAAGTTTGGCCGAACCCGGTTTCTGAATTACTCACCATCGCAGTGGAGAGTGCTTCTGAGGATTTCACTATAAATATTTTTGATGTCGGTGGAAGATCGGTTTGGCAAAGCAAATTTCATTCTGGTAATTCCATTCAGTATGTGAATGTGGATTCACTCGCAGCAGGGGTGTATTCGATCCTGGCAGAAGGTGAGTCGATCCGGTATGTTGAAAAAGTAGGGGTGATACGATAGTACCCCCGGTTACAAATTGTGTGCAACAGGTATCCTGTTAGTAATTGTGAAAAAGTATTTAGTAGTTGAATCAATAAAATATTTAAACCAAAACAATTTTCTCCCTTTATGAAAAACCAACTGCAGAGAAGCGTCAGCTTTCCTGGTGACCCTCCATCGGAATGTATGAACGCCCGTAACCAAAACTTGTATTTTAATGATCTCAGTCTTCGACGAATCATATATAACGTAGCAAGTATTTGCACAGTCCTGTGTCTGATCCTGATGTGTTCAGTGCAGGTACAGGCACAGTCCTGTAACAATATTGATGATTTTAGTGCAGCTAGTACTATTGGTCCTGTGCAGGCCCCCGGTACCTGGTATGTGGATCGGTATGCACCTAATGGATTCTTTTCACCTTCATTTGATCTTGGTGGACCCGCGCTTAAGCATTCCATAAATGTTTCCGATGGTGCCGTTAACAGGTTACCTGCATTTCAGAGTTCTTTCTACAATACACAAGGAAGAAAATATGATCTGCCTGCTGCGACAAAGACCATGAAAATTGATCTTTACGTTCCTTCAGCCTGGGCGACATCCAATAAAAGAGAAGCGGGCTTTTGGGGTACTGCATTTGACGGAGTGGCTGCGGTGTCAGGGGATCCGATTATAGAATTTTCGAGCGATGGTGCAAATCCCCGCTTTAGATGTTATGAGACTGGCAGCGGACTGTGGGTTGATCTTGGCCTTCCTGCAGGGTTTGTTTATAATGCGTGGTATACACTTGAGACGACTCTTCTCAATACCAGTGAATTTCATTACAAAGTTGGT
>JBBREG010000219.1:0-6668 GCA_038203125.1 Chitinophagales bacterium | reverse complement strand
CGTCTGCACCTGCAAAAGATACATCCCCGGTACAAGTGATGAAACCTCTAACTCAGTTTTATATTCAGGTTGGGTATCAGACGCATCTTGCGTAACCATTACTTTCCCGGACAGATCCATCATCCGCACACTGATCACATGACTATCTTTTGGCAGGTTAACCTGCACACGTAACCTGTCACTAACCGGATTTGGAGAAATGCTTAACTCCGGACGTTCATTCTCCATACTAGTAGAAATAATTCTACCAGGAACAATCAATATATCACCTTCATCTGCATTTCCTGTTTCCGCGATTGGACGTGTGTAACTGAATGAAATATGATCAAAGACACAAATTGTAAATGTACCCATACTGTCAGCTTTGCCCCACACACGCACCCAAATGGTGGCATTGGGTGAACCTGTCAGATTGACCACCGGCATCAACGATCCATTCCCATTGTCATTGTTATCCTCACAGGTGATCAATGAAAGAATACTGCAGTCCGTACCTGAATACACCTCCATGACAGCATCAGCAAGACTTCCTGTGTCCGTGCGAATCGTGACAGCAGGATTTTCAACATTCGGCATGGTGAATTTGAACCACACATCATTATTGCCTTCGGATGCACATCCGCCCATCGGCATCGGCACACTCGGTGTGGCACCCACATTAGAAGCAGGGGTTGCTACACAGGTGGAATCCACGGCAAGCCATGTGGCATTAAAACATTCATCATTAAGAATACCACCACTTGCTCCGGCAGTAACGAAAGCAACAGAACCAGACCAATGACTAAATTGTGTATCACTACATTTAGCCCGCACACGCCATTCATATGCTGTATTCGCTTTCAAGCCACCAATGACGAAACTGGTACCCGTAATCAGGCTATCCAGTTCAATCCACATGCCATTAGGTAAGCGTATTTCAATCTTATATCCAACAGCTCCTGCAACAGGTGACCATTGTAAAGTGGCCGTGGTTTCAGTCACTGTATCTGTCACCAGATTTGTTGGAGATGCACAAGGCGGCAGATCTGTTGTAGTAAACTGCGCAGCGGCTGAATAGAAACTATGCAAACCACTGGTACAATTTGCACGCACGCGCCATTCGTACGTGGTATGCGGAACCAAACTATCAAGCTGAACAAAATTCGTATCTATAGCGCTTCCGGGCACAAGAGTCCATGCACCATTGGGCAATGCCCTGTACTCTACTGAGTATGATGCTGCTCCCTGCACCGCATTCCATGATAGTGAAGCAGTAGTCAATGTGACATTGTCTGCATTTAAATCACCGGGTGTCGCGCATCCAGTTACATTACCCGTAACGAAGGTGATCGCAGACAACCAGGTGCTATAGGTACTATTGGTACAATTGACCTGCATACGCCACTCATAGGTTGTATTCGGCACGAGGCCCGTCACTGTAATTGAAGTGCCGGTTGTCGGACTGCCAACTACGTCAACCCAGGTTCCATTCGGTAATCGAATCTGAACGGTGTAACTCGTTGCACCATCCACAGCTGACCAGTTAAGTGTCGCTGTAGAATCTGTAATGGGATGTGTATACCTGAAGAAGGGTGTACCACACGATCTGCCCAGCGTCGTAAAATATGATATCGATGTCCAGTTGCTGAAATTTCCGCTGCTGCAGTGTGCCCGTACGCGCCATTCGTAACTCGTTGCAGGATCCAGACCTGTTAGCTCTGCAACTGTATTCGTCCACGGTCCTCCCTGCAGGACATTCCAATTCTGTCCTGGCTTACGCCATTCTATTTCGTAATAATCTGCTCCGATTACCGTACCCCAATGCAGGGCTGCCGAAGAAGAGGTGATCCCTGAGGTGTATACGTACTCTGGTGCATAACATCCATGACCGCATGTCGTGGTAAAAGGCTGCGGATACGACCAGTTACTGCTGGATTCGTAATGACCACAATTCGTGCGCACGCGCCATTCATACGATTTACATGGAGACAGATTATAGGCTGTGATCCAGATTCCCGCAGTCGGGCTTCCTGGTACATCTACCCAGTAACCATAATGGTCGCGAATCTGTACTGAATAGGTATATGCTCCATTCACCGGGTCCCACTTGAACGTGGCTTTCGTATCACCAATATCCTTTGTACTCAGATTCGTTGGCGCTGGACAAC
Organism: Chitinophagales bacterium; assembly: GCA_038203125.1. Taxonomy (GTDB): domain Bacteria; phylum Bacteroidota; class Bacteroidia; order Chitinophagales; family Saprospiraceae; genus Opimibacter. The sequence goes on along the minus strand of JBBREG010000219.1, from coordinate 4,521 downwards.
TTGAATTACAATGTGTTTTAAATACACTGTAGTTGCACCAGTTACTATATCCGTAATGGCAATGACTCCGCACCCTCCATTCATACGTGGTGCACGGATTCAAATGATTCACATTGACCCATGTTCCGTACACAGGACCTGAGGAAAGATCATACCAGGATCCTCCCGGATAGCGCCACTGGACTGAATAGTAGTTTGCTCCCGACATAGATTCCCAACTCCATGTAGCTGAGTGCTCGGATATATTATAGCAATTCAGCCATGAAGGATAATAGCAATGAGAGCCGGAAGTCGTGAAATAGACATGATAGGTCCAGTCACTATAGTTATTATATCCGCAATGGGAACGTACCCGCCAGGCATAGGAGGTGCTGGGCTGCAGATTGTACGCCGTGATATAGTTGTCATAACAGCCGTTATTTGATACATACGACCAGGACCCGTTGGGTTGCTGGATTTGTATAGAATAGCTTTGGGCACCCCACACTGCATTCCAGTGAAAGGTGGCCGAATATTCAGTGATATTATTGGTATAACATCCGTACGGCGTGGTACAGTTGTTACATAGCGTTGTAAAATAGGAGGGGTAGCACCAGGAACTGTAATACCCATACGAGCAATAACTTCTGATGCGCCATTCATAGTTGGTGCAGGCCTGAAGATTATTCATCTGATACCACGTCTGGTAGCAAACTCCTGCCACGTCGTACCAACTACCGCCCGGGTAGCGCCATTGAATATTGTAACCGGAAGCGCCATAACATGCTTCCCATTGCCAGGTGGCAGAGGTCTGGTAAATATTAGAGGTGTTGGTCCAGTTGGGAGGATAACAGGGATTGTCCTCACTGAGGGAAATCTCGTCGCATTCCAGCGAGCAATCTGTGCTTGCTTTGTAAGAACTGACATTGTCCGCGTTGGCAACTCCTGTAAAGAGGGTGAACAGCAGGATAAAAATGGGGGTAAAGGTTGGTTTCATAAACAGGTTTTATTGGTTTGGTTCGATTAAAAGAAGAGGGTAATATAACTTCTATTAAAAATAAGAAAACCAGTGGATTGTTCAGGATTACCGGGAAAGAAATCTTGTCAAGGGCAAAAACCTTTGTCCCCGCTAGCGAACATGGATTATTGACCCCACATGGGACAACCCTAAGGCCATCACAAATTATATCCTGCACTTCCACGGCTTCTATATATCCATACGGGAAGGAGATGGTCCAGATTATTGCATGATAACCAAAAAAGCTGATGCGTACATCGTGCTGATCGTTACGTCGGTTTATTACTCCAGTACTTCGTAGAGCATCACCGAGTTCGTTTTATTTTTCAACGTGAACTCTCCTATCAACCTGAACGTAAATGATTCTTTTACCTTTTCATATCCTGTATCCGTCATCACGATTTGTCCGGGGGCGGCAGCAGTTTGTAGGCGTTGAGCAATATTGACCACATCACCAATCACTGTGTAATCTAATCGGCGCAAACTTGCAGAACCAATATTGCCTGAAATCATTTCTCCACTATTGATGCCGATGGTCACTTTGGGAGTAAAGGGAACATGGTCATGCAGAGAAGGTAACTTACCTATTTGTGTTCTTACGGCAAGACATGCATCAGTCGCACGGTCTAGATGATAGTCACCCCGAAAAACAGCCATGATAGCATCGCCAATAAATTTATCAACATAGCCTCCCTGTGCAATGATTTCTTTGGCCATTACATCAAAATAACTGTTGAGTATTTTCACTACATTATCCGGCGCTTCATTTTCACTGATCGATGTGAAACTGCATATATCAATAAATACTACCGTGGCCTCTATCGTATCATTGACCAACAGGGACGATTCGAACTCACGGCCGCCCATAAAATTTAATACTGTTTCATCCACATACATTCTAAGGATGTTGTTTTCTTTGATGGCTTTCATGGTCTCACGCATCTGTTGAACATGTCTGATGGTTTTTTCCATCGTCATATCAAGGTCTTCAAAATCCACAGGTTTGGTGATAAAATCAAATGCACCCCGATTCATGGCTGTCCGGATGTTTTCCATATCACCATAGGCGGAAACCATGACAGACTTCAAGAGGGAGTTTTGTTCATTGAGCCTGGTCAGTAAGGTCAGGCCATCCATGACTGGCATATTAATATCACTGAGCACGATGTCTATATCGATATGCTGATCCAATTGCTTAAGGGCGTCTTCTCCGTTGTTGGCAAAAACAAATTCATACCGGTGGTCACGGATCTTCTGCCGGAATTTTTGTTTGATGAGGGATTCCAGATCGGCCTCATCATCCACTACAAGTATTTTTGCCATTATTCGATTGCTTTAAGCTTTTCTTTTAGTATCATAAAGTCCAGGGGCTTTGTAAGGAAATCATCTGCTCCTAACCGCATGGCGGTATTGTAATTATCCCCATCCCCATAGGCTGTGATCATCATGACGATGGGTAGAGGTTCGCGGTGTTTTCCTTTAATATTCTTTAAAAGGTCCAGCCCGCTCATGCCCGGCATATTGATATCGGACAAGATGAGCACAGCTTCATGATTATGGTCATCCAGGTAAAGCAATGCATCTTCGCCAGAATAAGCGAAAGCAAAAGCCATTTCGCCATTTTTGATTTCTTTTCTGAAGCGCTGTTCAAATAAAACGCTGACATCTCTTTCGTCGTCGACCACTAATATTTTCATAAGTTGAATGTATGATTTAAATAGGTAATCGTATGTTATCCGCCGTTCCTTCTCTTTCTTTCGTTTCCACCATCAATTCACCACCATGAGCTTTGATGATATCAAAAATTGTCTGCATCACAGATTTGCACGGACTTGTGGATTGCACAGATTTCATCAAAAGAAGCACCGATGATTTTCTCAGTCATGTCTTAATATTTTAATTCTGGCATGATATAAATCTGTGTAATCTTTTAATCCTATTAATACGTGATTCAGACAACAGGTAATCGTATGATAAACGCCGTTCCTTCTCCTTCTTTCGTTTCTACCATCAATTCACCACCATGAGCTTTGATAATATCAAAAATTGTCTGCATCACAGATTTGCACGGATTTGTGGATTGCACAGATTTCATCAAAAGAAGCACCGATGATTTTCTCAATTATGTCTTTATATTTTAATTCTGGCATGATATAAATCCTTGTAATCTTTTAATCCTATTAATACGTGATTCAGACAATTGGTAATCGTATGATAAACACCGTTCCTTCTCCTTCTTTCGTTTCCACCATCAATTCACCACCATGAGCTTTGATAATATCATAACTGATCGATAGCCCTAATCCTGTACCTTGCCCAACAGGTTTCGTCGTAAAGAATGGTTGGAAGATTTTGTCCAGTACATTTTTAGGGATACCTGAGCCGTTGTCTGTGACGCGGATTACTACTGTTGCCCCCGCTAACCCCCCTGACCCCCCGCCCCCTGAAAGGGGGAGAGTAAGTTTTGTTTCGTCGGACCCCCTGCCCTCTGAGAGGGGGAGCTTTTGTTTTGTACTTACTGAAACAGTAGGCACATATTCGACGCCCCCTTTCAGGGGGAAGGGGGTTTGTAGTGACTTCTGTGTCTCTGAGACAGCATAAAACGCATTCGTGATTAGATTAAGAATCACCCTCCCTATGTCTTGCTTAATGATATTGATGAGACCAATACTTTCATCATAATCTGTTTTCATTGTTGCATTGAAAGATTTGTCTTTTGCACGCAGGCCATGATATGCCAATCTCAAATATTCATCTGCAAGTGCATTAATATCCGTTGGTTCTTTTACACCACTGCTGCTTCGGCTGTGTTGCAGCATTCCTTTTACGATAGCATCGGCGCGTTTGCCGTGATGAGTTATCTTTTCCTGGTTATCCTTTATATCATTGGCTATGGCGATTACTTCTGTCAGATTCTTGTTTTCAATTTCATGTTTCATTTCTTCAATCAATTCAGCATTTACTTCTGAAAAATTATTGACGAAGTTCAACGGGTTTTGAATTTCGTGGGCGATGCCGGCGGTGAGTTCACCGAGGGAGGCCATTTTTTCTGCCTGGATGAGTTGGGTCTGAGTCGCTTTGAGGATAGACAATGCATCTTCAGCCCTCTTTTTTTCCTCCTTCAATTGTTGAAGGTCTTGACGGGACTGCGATAAATCTTTAAAACGAGAATAAGCGAGAGAGAATACAGAGGCCGCTCTTTTTAATAACCCCCAACTCTCAATTGAAATATCAGCAACAGCAGCGGCACCAAAAGCGCCATGGGAGAATTTAAATAAATGATAGGTTCTGTCAGGGATTACTTCACCATAGAAACCACGAAATACAACTGATTTTTCTTCGCAATAGGTAATCCATTCTTTGCGGTTGGCACCCTGCATGATGATGGAGGTTTGTTTTTCCGGTGAGTGATAAAACTGAAGCATTTCTCTGCCTACCCAGGTATCATTTAAATCCAGTGCAAAATGGTCACTGATTAGTTCCTTTTCGTTTTCCCGGACATCTTTCAAGGCATACCAGCATTC
>JBBREG010000218.1:0-6689 GCA_038203125.1 Chitinophagales bacterium | reverse complement strand
GGATACCTGAAACTCCCATAATAGATCTTCGCTTTTTCGAATGTAGTATTCAAGGCTTCCACTAATCTTTTTATTAGAGATCGTAAAATCAAGTCCGATGTTTAGTTCCTTCTTTTTCTCCCAACGCAAATCCGGATTCGGGTTCTGACCAGGACCATAAGAATTGATCCATTCCTGATTATAATAGAGACTCCCCACTTGTTCTAATAAAATAAGTGACCGGTATGGCGAAAAATCCTGATTACCAGTCACACCATAACCCACTCTGAATTTGAGTTCATCTATCCAGGATACATCCTGCATAAAAGCTTCTTCGTTTAGTCTCCATCCGAGACTGATAGCAGGAAACAAACCCCATTTATTATTATCCCCAAACTTGGAAGAACCTTCCCTGCGGAGTGATGCAGAAGCAAGATATTTTTCATTAAAATTGTACATGACACGGCCAAATAATGCAATGAGGGTGCTTGACTGCCTGTAGGAACCTGCATCTCCTTTGCCTTCTGCGAAATAGGCTCCGGCCGCAATGTTATTGTATAGAAAGATATCTGTATCAAAATCTGAATTACCTATGTATGAACTATTCTGTTCAAATTGCTGATAGGAATATCCTGCCACGGCCTGAAAAGCATGCTCTTTAATCGAAGTCCGGTAATTGAAGACAGATTCAAACTGGGTATTCTTATAGCGACCATTTGATATTTCAGCTTCACCTCCTACTCCAAGTATCGTTGGATAGGAACTTGTCTTGTAGGAGCCTTCTTCCCAATCGGATTGCTGTGAAGAAATAAAATTATCCCAACTCAGATTGTCAAATATTTTTAGTGTAGCCCGGAGATTTTGCACGATGTCATTTGTGCTGCCTTCACGTGTTCTTTCTTTCAGGAGTGCAACAGGATTGTAATATTCCAATCCTTGCTCGTAAGAATATCCTCCTGTCAACGGATCAGAATCATCATAGACTGGTTGAGTAGGATTTTGAATAAAAGCCTGTCTGAATAATTCATAGTTGGCAGGCTTGTAATCTCTGATATTTGTAGCGAGATTAAAATCAAGTGTGAGTCTGTCTTTTAATACCTTTTGATTAAGGTTGGTCTTTAAAAGAATACGTTGTGAGGAATTGTCGCGCAGCAAACCCTGATCTGTACTAAATGTTACTGAAGTCCGGTGTGAAAATTTTTCTGATCCTCCTGAAAGTGCCATATTCTGTTGCTGGCTGAAGGGATATTCGCGTGTTATTTCCTCAAACCAATTCGTTTCACTTCCAAATAAACTACCCGCTTTAGAAGGTGCATAAGTCAGAATAGCATCTTCAAATTCAGCTGCGGTTAAATTCCTGACTCCTCTTGGTGATACCTGTGTAGAAACCTGAGAGGAGAATTCAAAGTTAGACTTCCCGGACCTCGCTGATTTCGTCGTGATGATGATAACGCCATTGGTCCCGCGAGTACCATATATAGCGGCAGCAGATCCATCTTTCAGTACGTCAAAAGATTCTACGTCACGGAAGTTTATATTTTTCAGATCTGCTCCAATGACACCGTCAATAATAATCAATGGACTTTGTCCGGAAGTCAGTGTATTTGTTCCGCGCAATAGTATCTGATATCCCGCAAGTGGATCAGCTCCATTAGGTTTAGTAATAGTGAGACCTGCAACTTTGCCTTGAATCAATCCCATCGGGTCGCTATAGGTTCCGCGGTTAAAATCTTCCGACTTCAGGGAAGTAACTGCTCCTGTTAATTCTTTTTTTGTAGTGATACCATACCCGATCACGACTACCTCTCCCAGGATTTCTTCGGATTCAGTCATTGTTACATCAATCTTTGATCTTCCAGCTAAGGAGATTTCGATGGATGTATATCCGGTAAAAGAAAATGTCAGGGTACCGTTGGCTGGTACTGATAGGTTATAAATGCCATCATTATCCGTGATGGTACCACGGGCCACTTCATTTACGGCGACATTTACACCCGGCAAAGGGGTTCCGGATATATCTGTGACTAATCCTGTCAAGGCGATGTTTTCCGGTGATTGCGCACACGAATTCACCGGGCACCAAAATTGAATCAACATGATAACACCTATGGCGATCGATCGGTGGATGATTTTTGAATACATAATGGATGTTAATTGCGTCTGGTGATTGTTAAAATCGTGTCTCAGCTTTTAGGCACTCACTAGTTTTGATTCCAGCAGGGATAATTCATTTTTATAAGGAATTGAAGATTGTGCACCCATGCGAGTAACGGTTAGTGCGGCCACTTTGGCTGCTGACTTTACAGCCTCGAGAATAGTTTTTCCTTCTGACAGGCCTACACAAAGTGATCCGCTGAAAGAATCTCCAGCAGCAGTTGTATCTACTGCTATTACTTTGGTGGATTCTACAATGTGGTACTGATCCTTTTCTTTGACAAAGGCCCCCTTGGAGCCCATGGTAATGACCACGTTATCTACACCTTTGGTGCTGATGACATTGGCCGCTTGCTGAGCACTATCCCAATCATACACTTTGATTCCTGACAGTATCTCTGCTTCCGTCTCATTTGGAGTTACGAGGTATAGACATTTAAGTAATTGGTCCGATAAGGTTCTGGCTGGTGCCGGATTAAGAATGACAGGAATCCCTTTCGCAGATGCCATTTTAGCTGCGTATTCCACCGTCTCTATCGGTATTTCCAATTGCATCAGTACATAATCTGCGGATTCGATTTCAGCTTTGGCTTTCTCGATGTCTGCAGCGATCAGAGATCCATTCGCTCCCGAAGCTACAGCAATGCAGTTTTCGCCATGTGCATCCACCATTATGAGCGCAACGCCTGAAGGAAGCTTCGGATCTGAAAAAATAAAGTCTGTATTAATGCCTTCAGATTTATACAGCTCAATGGATTGTTTCCCAAAAACATCATTGCCAGTTTTTGAAATAAAAACCACATTTCCTCCCTGTCGGGCGGCTGCCACAGCCTGATTTGCACCCTTGCCACCTGCATTCATCAGGAAAGTACCTCCAATAACGGTCTCGCCGGGACTTGGCAGACGATCGGATTTTATAACCATATCCGTATTACAACTTCCAATAACGATGATTTTTCTCTTATTCATAAGCAGGTTGTTAAAGATGATGGTAAATATAACAATCCAAAAACAGGAAATACATCAATATTAGCCTAATTTTAATATTTATAAATTCACATTATATTTTATAAGTATTTGATAATCAAGAATTTAAAATCTATTAACTGCTCTTTTTTGAACAAACATACTTTTATACATGCAGCTTTATTTCTGAATACTTCCAGGGGCGTCAGGGAGTATTTGGTTGCGTGATCTCAGGGCCATATGGTTCAAAATGTAAATAGACTTCTTACCCATCAGGAACTGAAATGGTCAGGAGTAGCAAGGGAGGGGATCTTGGCTTTTGCGGACATGGATATTTCTTTTGGGGATAGTGCTGCAAAAGACTTCGCCGCGTACTATGAACTCCATGATTTCGTCAAAGTGGAAAGGGCGTCAAAGGATAATCGTAAAATCTATTCACTTCCAAAGCAAGATGAAATTCCATTTTGATACCCGCCCATTCTGGTTTGTTAGTTATACGCCTAGTACCTATAGGCGTATAACAAACCAACAAACCGAATATTTATGGGAGTTAATTTCGGTTTTTTAAAAAACCAACAGACGTAATTGATTGATTTTTAGATAATTAAATTAATGTTTTTAGGTTTTTTAAAAAACCGAAAAAAACCAAAAACTTCTAACAAACCAACTAGCCTTGATTATCAGTCAGTTATGCACAATTCTACCGAATACAGATTCAACCTATCCAGCAAGCATAAACACCTCTGCCCTGCATGCGGAAAGAAAAGATTTGTCCGGTACCATGATTCTGAAACCAATGAATACATCCCTGAGCAGTACGGTCGGTGTGATCGGGTTGACAACTGTGGATACTTCCTGAATCCGTACAAAGACGGATATTCCAGGTCCATGGCTCCAAATCCAGCACCAGGATCAAATTTTCAGAAACCAGCATTGCCTAAACCGGATCCAGTATTTATCCCTGATGAGATTTTACAAGCAACATTGGACCGTGATTACAGTCAAAACACCTTCGTTCAGAACCTATTGTCAAGGGTTAATTTCCCATTCACCAAGCAGGACGTTGATAAAGTCATTCGGCTCTATAAACTCGGGACGGTTCTTCCCGGGTCAGGCAGCTACATGCTTGGAGCGGTTACCTTCCCTTTTATCGCTGAAAACGGAAAAACCAGATCAATTCAGGCCAAGCTTTTCGATATTGATAACCATACGATTGGAACTAATTACATAGGTGCCATGATGGAGGACCAGTATAAAAGGTCAAAATCGGATCCACCTGGTTGGCTTGTGGCTCACCAGAAACAAGACCTGAAGGTTTCGTGCTTATTCGGTGCTCACCTATTACAGATGTTTCCTAAAAACAAGAGTGCTTTAATTGAAGCTCCAAAGACAGCTGTTTATGGGTCCTTGTATTTTGGGATTCCTGATGGTCCTGCTGATTTGCTTTGGCTGGCAGTGTATAATAAATCCACATTGACGCTGGACCGGTGCAAATGCTTGAAGGGAAAGGCTGTTTATCTTTTTCCGGACCTATCTAAAGATGGAAACACATATGACCTGTGGAAAAGCAGGGCCGAAGAATTATCGTCAAAAATTCCAGGATTAAAGATGATTGTTTCTTCTTTTCTCGAAGAGTGTGCATCAGAGGCAGAGCGGGAAAAAGGAGCAGATATGGCTGACATCCTTGAAAGGTTTGATTGGAGATTATTCAGAGGTGTAAAAAGAACAGTCAAAGAAGAGCCAGCCAAACAATATCACGGAACAGTTTACAGTAAGTCGATACCAGCTCCTGCTGAAGCAGAATGGCATCGTGAGAAATGGTAATTATTTATAAACTATTAAAACACAAAAATGAGCAGCATTAAATTAACATGCGAAGATGAATGCGGAAAAGGAAATTGTCCTTCCAGAGAAGCAAGGTTATCAATTGTAGCTTCCATTACAAATGCTTTAAGGCAAGGTGAATACATTGAAGGGGAGGTAGTAGAATTATCTGATAGCGAGGGACATCTTACTGTGGGTTGGGCTAATGAACCATCCGAATATGATAAAGTAAAATTAATGCTGATTTGGGAGCTTGTCAATGAAGGTTGGATTGATCATGAAGTAATGTAATTTAGCTTAAACTAATCTGGGAGCTTCAGAATGAATACAATGTGATTCACACTATGGCCACGAAAGAAGCTTTGTAGGAGGAATAGAACCATGGGAATATTCACGCTCCAATGCTCATGCTTCGCATGCCGGGAGCCAGGTCAGTCCAGGTGGAAGCTGTTGACCTACAGGCAGCATTAGCGAAGCATGGTAAATGCCAGAACTGTGGAGAAGCTATAAAGGAGAAGGATCCGTATAGGTAGAAAAGGAAATAAAAAAAGCCTAGAACTATCTATATCTAGGCTTAATATCTTCAATGAAAAAAATTATAACTTCACAAAAGATCCAAATGATGATTTGTCTTTGGATAAAAATCTAATAAAGTAAGTCCCTGCAGGAAGTGATGAAACATCGATATTTTCGCTTTCGTTAAAATGCTCATAAACTATTATACCTATAGAATTAATGATTTGAACAATCCCACTTGTGTATGGAAGGTTTATTGATGTAGTTGCAGGATTGGGTATTATATGCAAATCTTCATAAATGTTAGGCTCAGTAACTGCTACACCGGTTGGAACAAATCGAATTATCCATCCTATCGGCGGTAACACTGATAAAGTTGCATAATTGTCACCAATAACTTCATAATCATTATAAGCCCCCGAAAGCCCAATAGCATCATCCTCATCATAGGGATTTGCAATTCCCATGTGAGGACCTCTTATTGATGTTGTATCAACCTGGCCGTCCAAAGTAAATTCAAAGAAACCCTTCCCTTGTTCATAAATGGGTGTATTGTCCATGTGCATTTCACCAAAATGAACTTCAATGATACCATTTTCAAAAAACCAGAGTTGCCAATTCATGTAAGTATCAACAGTATCAGAAAAAGGATCAGCAAAAAAACGAGCCTTGGCGTATTCAATAACAAATGCCTGTATGTCATCAATATCTACATGACTAAACCGAACATCAGAGGTTATATTAACGGTATCGAGAACATTATCAAAGGTATATCCATCAAGATAATCCATGAGTAAAAGTCCTTCATCCTGATTATCAGTCAGTGATCCCCAGGAATCATTGTTATAATACAAACGAGTATAAAATGAATCATAGAATGGAAATTCAAAATTCAAGTCAAACTCATACTCCCAAAGTAAATTGCCTTCAGTTAATATCGCAATTGACTCATAAGATTTAAGTGGTTCGTACACACTTTGAAAGCTTTCAATCTTATAATCTGTGGATTGACCGAATGATGCAAATGCAAAAAATCCAAATGTTAAAAATAAATTTATTTTTAACATTTGTGCAAAAATGTGCTTTATCATGTTATATGGTATTTAAGGGGACAAAAAGAAAAGGAAGCCTAAAGATACTGACTTCCTTTTACATTTTAAAATTACACTTTAATTGTCTCCACAACATTCGAAATCAACTTCTTGAGTTGCTCTGAGTGTTATGCTATTCCTTGTTTTGACAAAAGTACT
>JBBREG010000217.1:0-6719 GCA_038203125.1 Chitinophagales bacterium | reverse complement strand
AGCTTAAACGTAAACGTAAAGTCATGGGGGACACATGCAGCCCATTTTGTAATTGTACCCGCAACAGGAAGTTTATAAAAAGAACTATTGATCTCGATACTATTCAGCATCGATGCATAATAGGTCAGCCTGCTTGTTTGCTGAAACGGTTCAGGAAACTGGTATTTTGGTATCGGGAGGGCCAAACCACTTAAGCCAGCGTAATAAGATTGGGGAAGCAGGTCAGGCATGATCTATTGGGAACGAAATCTAATACATTCGGTTCATCCTTAAATACCTAAACACGCTCTCGTATGCTCCTTACTCATAACTAAACCTTGACCTATCCACTTCCACCAGGAAGCGCGAGGGATAAGATAAAAATCCATTGTAGGTGGATACATATGAGGGCATCGTAATGATCAGTTCCTCTTTGGCCCTGCTGCAGGCAACATAAAATAGCCTGCGCTCCTCTTCAAGCTCTTCGATATGCTTAATGGCACGAACAGACGGAATGAGGCCATCCAGTGCATGAGGAATAAATACACTGTACCACTCCAGTCCTTTTGCGCTGTGAATAGTTGATATCGTTACTGGTTTATCTTCATTTTCATCAATGAGGGGTGTGATCCTGTTGCCAAATTTTTTGGAAGGTGGATCCAATGCGAAGTCCGTCAGATATTTTTCAAGAGAATCATATCTGCCAGCCAGTTCAATCAGCACATCAATGTCTAACAACCGCACGAGGTAGTCGGGCTCAGCTGTCTGAAGGATCGGTGTATAATAGGTTTTGATCAATTCGATACGTGAGGTAATCCGCATCGTGGGATCACTCGCCTGGTCGAACATGTTGACCAGTGAACGAAGCCCTTCAATAAATCGCATTTTTTCAAAGGATGCAATATTCAGTTGTTTTTCACTGATGATCTTTTCGATGATCTTGCGTGCTGTGACCAGGCCTACACCGGGTATGTATTTCAGGATGCGATGCCATGCTACTGCATCAAAAGGATTTTGAAGGATACGCAGGTAAGCGATAATATCCTTTACATGTTTTCGTTCATTAAATGCTATGCCACCCACAGCGATATAGGGAATGCCCCTCCGGGTCAATTCCACTTCGATATAACGTGCATGCCAGAAAGCACGTACAAGGACAGCAACCTGATTAAGTGCTATTCCTTTTTCACGATATTCTAAAATTTTAGAAACAATAAAATCCGCTTCTCCCTGCTGGTCATAAAACTTTCGAACAAGAGGAAGATCGCCTGCAAAAATTTTTGAGTGTAGATGTTTTTTATAACCGATGCGTGCGTTTCGAATGATCTCATTTGTGAAGTCGAGAATCTTTTGATTACTCCGGTAGTTCTCTTCGATCTTGATCACTTTCGCATCCGTATATTTTTGTGGGAACCGAAGGATGTTTTCATAATTCGCACCCCGGAAGGAATAGATACTTTGTGCATCATCACCTACTACAAGGATGTTGCGATGTGATTCTGACAATAATTCTACGATTTCTTTTTGTACCACATTCGTATCCTGATATTCATCCACCATAATATAGTGATACTGATTATTCAGTTTGCGACGGAAAACTTCATTTTGTCGTAACGCATCACGCAATACTTCCATCAGGTCGTCATAGTCGAGCAGCATGCTCATGGTTTTATATTTCTCATATCCCTGGCCGATCAGTTCGATTTGTGGGATATAATCAATGAGCCCTGTAAACTCATTCTCGATCACCAGGCTGATGGTGAGATTACGATTTCGGGCGGATGATATGATTTCCTGAATGCGGTGTTTTTTGGGGAAGGCTTTATCCTTATCCACCTTCTTCAATTCAGAACGGATCAGATCGATAGTATCAGCGGAATCTTCTGTATCGATGATGGTAAAATTCGGAGGGATCCGGAGCAGGCCGGCATTTTGACGCAATACATAATTAGAAAACGCATGGAATGTACCGCCAAATATTTTTTCGACATTTTGTTCCTGCAGGAGCTCGTGTACCCTGTTGATCATTTCACTCGCAGCTTTACGGGTGAAGGTCAGCATGAGAATCGCCTGAGGTGGAATTTCATTTTCGAGCATGAATGCCACGCGGTGAACAATGACACGTGTCTTTCCACTTCCTGCACCAGCGATCACAAGTACGGGGCCGCGGATCGATGTCACTGCTTCGAGCTGTGAATGATTCAGTTCATTTTTATAATCGATCCTATATTTTTTCGCCAGAACAATCTCTGTAGTTCGCTGAGGTTGATTTTCAATAGAAGCGATGATAGACTTGAGTTCATCGATCTTCTGATTTGTCCCTTCAGAAATCGAAGGGGACTCATATGCATCAATCGTAAGCGCCGGCAGATCTGCAGGAGGTTGACTTACCGGAGTTAGTTCTTCCCTTGCTTTCAGGGCAAATTGTCCAATACGATCCAGGAATGCTTCTTTCGAATCATCACGTTCTCCTTCTTCCGGATCAAACGGCTGATGCTCATCATCAGTACGATGACCATCAGAAGGGTTTTTCCGTTTGTCAAAAAATTTGTCGAACAAGGACATGGAAGGGAAGTTAAAAACTAATAGTTAAAAACTAAAATTTAAATAAATGCGAATGCACAGCTTACCGCTCAAAAGCTTACTGCCGCTAATAAATGATAATTAAAAATTTTATGTTCCGGACAACAAAAAAGCAGGGACTGTCCCTGCTCTTCACTAAATTTTTAGGATGTTACCCAGTTGCCCCGGGTTCTTTGATATCTACCCTTTGCCTACTCGGCTCTCACGTTCTCACTCTCTCACCAACTCTGACACAGGGTTCATCCGTGTATCCATTTCTTTCGCTCTGCTGAGATGACTCCGCATGTCCGGTAACATGGAAGCTGCTTTTGACTGAATATCTTTATCAATGCTCGCAGTGGCTGCAGCTTCAAAATGACGGATTGCATTTGTGTATCCTTCCATAACAAATCGTACATACGCAAAGTCAAAGTCTTCCACAGTGGATTTGTTGAGTGTATCATACGCAGCTTGTGCAGATGCGGGTGGAGCTCCGGGAACGGAGATTGATTTCATAATTGCTAAAGAGGCCAATGCAGACTTATCTGCGCGATTTCCTTCTTCAATCAATTTAGCCAGACCTTGAATTTCTTCATTTGAAGAACGTTGTTGCGCCAGTTTGCCTAACATGACCTGCTGATATTTCATTTCAACAGCATCAATGAGAAATCGTTTGTCGTTTTCAATCGTAAGGTCGGCGGGATTCATTTGTGCTACAGCAGCCTGAGATACCTGCACCTCTGAATTGTTACCGCATGAGATGAAGCTGAAAGCAGCTATCATCACGATGGAGCAACATATTACAGACTTAAGAAAATGTTGAATGGATAACATAGCTTCGAGATTTTAAGATGAAAATATTGTAAGAGTCTCTGCGATAGCTGAAGCGTATGTTTAAAATGATTTTAAAAAGGAACGGAATGAAGAATTGATTGTTTCGTGTATCTGTTGATATTCAGGGTTTAGCATGAGATATTAAATGAAAAATCAGGGAAAACCGTAGCCAAACCATCCGTGGCATTATATTCTCTTATCTGAAATTGCAACTCACACCACTCCACATATTTGTAATCCTTCCCCCAATACCAGGCTTGTCAAAGATACCATATAGCCCTGCGTCGGTTGAAAACTCCTCTCCCAGACTTGTTTTGCTAACTTCAATCGTGTAGACTTCCTCCATTTCAAGACGGGTTGAACCAACACCAATGCCCGACATCGTTGTCAGGTTTTTTGTTGCAGCGGATCTGTCATTCACAGACCAACCGACAAATTGCCATTCATCTCGTGCTTCTGATTCCTGGAAAAGAATACCCAGACCATTTTGCCATGTGGCAATTCGCAAAGGACCTGCACCACATTCACTGTTTAATTCAATACCCTCTGACTTTACCTGGAGTATGGAATTTACTAAATTGACGAGTTCTTCCTGCGGCATACCGTATCCTACCTCTGTTGTCTTTCCGGTCTCCGCATGTACAAGTTGCAATCCTTCCGGAGTTAAAACCAAAAGTTGACCCTCAAGTGAGGTGTTGGGAAAAGTGGTATCTGGCTGTACCTGTTTCTTTGGCGATAGATCGTCCTTGACTGAAATCGTATCTTCAGTAGTTTGCGAAATGGAAAGGTTTGTTCTTCCCTGGCAACTTAAAATTGTAAGGAGGATCAATCCAGATTTTATGAATGTCATGTTAAATTGTTTTGCTATGAGGTGTAAAGTTAATGATCAAAACAGGGAAATGGCTCAGTGTCCTCATGACCGAAGTAGGTAGACGGCCCAAATTCGCAGTTTTTTATAGGTGGGATGTCCTTGTCAGTTTCCGGATTACAAGGATACACGCACACGTGTCCTTTAAAGATCTTGAAAGAGCCATCAATTGCTTCGGCGTGAACCTCATAAGAATATACACCCCGATCCACTCGGCCATTCACTTTGCCATCCCATGAAGTATTCCAATCAGTAATCGGTGTTTTTTTTAATATTTCAAAGACTTTAATACCATCACTAGTTTCAATCTTCACATAGTGCAATTGCTTCACCGAGTCACCCTGTATCATAAACCTATCATGGATTCCATCATCATTGGGAGTAAAAACATTTGGAATGTAAATTTTGCCTAAACCCAATTTCTCTTTGATCGCAGGTTCTTCGCAGCACCCTTTAATAACATTGATGCTGTCCTCGCATCCAGACAGTAAGATCAAAAGCACACAAAAAGCAGATGTGAAATTTATTACGTTCATTTTTTACATAAAATTTGTAATCCATTAGATACAGCCTGGTGGCCGATCGTTGCATGATCTTTTTCAGGCAAATAGTCGAAATATACCCGGACGTTTTTACTTTGGGTGCTTTTTATTTTGTCTGCCAAAAGATTCGCATCTACTTCCATTACATGTGGTTTTTCACCCGGACCAAGACCTTCCTTCCCCACGCCTATGTATATATCTATGGAGTCCTGAAAATTCTGATTCAGGATGTTCGGAGTGAGTTTCAATAACGATGCATCATCCCACCAAAGACTTGGACTTATGATCAAATATTTATCAAAGAGGGCAGGTTGTTTGAATAAGATTTCAGTAACTAATAAACCACCAAGCGATTGCCCGATGATCATACGGGATGGGGTGGTTCGAAAAGTATTTCGGATATACGGCTGCAACTCTTTTTCGAGAAACCGCATAAACTGATCCGAGTGACCGGTAGTCGGATAGAGTTCTTGATCCTTTTTAATTGAGGTCGGATATGTAAAATCCCTTCTCCTGTCCGTATTAGCGATACCCACAACGATACTCTTAGGCATCAGGTCAACCCATGGAAATGTATTAAACTGTACCAGCCCAACTACATGAATAAAATCCTCATCTGCTGCACCATCCAGTAAATAGATGACGGGATAGAATGTGGTATCGTCATACTGATAGCCTTCCGGGAGATAAATATTAAGTATCCGGTTCTCTGCCAGGATCGATGAATGGATTTCGTGTGTCACACCCAGTACAAAAGGTTGTGTATTGAGTGTTTGTATCCTTTGAGTTTGTTGTCCGAACAAATATGAGATGGGCAGGAAAAGGATAAAGAAGAGGAATCTTGTCATCTACAAAAGCGGTATTAAGAAGTAGTTTTTATGAATTGAATTTAAGATTTTATAAAGCTGAAGCCTTTGGTGTCACTGACAAATATACCCTAATTTCCATCCGGGATCATGTGAATGCCTCACGGCTCTCACGCTATCACGGTTCTCACGTCTCACCGTTCTCACAGTTCTCAAGGTTCCCACATTTCTCACGGTTCCCACATTCCTCACGCTCTCACATCTCCGGAAGATTATGAATCTGTGCATATTGCAACAACATAATAGTTTTGCCATCCTTGATTTCGCCACTCAGGACCATGTCACAAGCTTTTGCAAATGGGAGTTCCAAAACTTCAATATCCTCCTGTTCATGCTCGATGCCACCACCATCATTCATCTTCATGGAAGCCTGGTACTCCGCAATAAAGAAATGAATGATCTCCGTTACAGAGCCAGGTGACATATATGCTTCAAATATTTTTCGCACCTCTGTCACTTTATATCCGGTCTCTTCTTCTGTTTCCCTACGAATGCAATCTTCCGGATGATCTGTATCCAATAATCCGGCGCATGCTTCGATGAGCATGCCTGTTGTATTTCCATTGATATACGTAGGCAACCTGAATTGCCGTGTCAGAATGACCGTCTGGTTTGCTTTATTATATAACAGGATCGTGGCGCCGTTACCACGGTCATACGCTTCACGCGTCTGGATCTGAATAGTGTTATCTTTTTTTAGAAATTCATAGGTCACTTTTTTCAGGACATACCAGTTGTCGGAGAGAATCTCGGTCTTAAGAATATTGATCTGATCAGGCATGGAATAGAAAGTTAAAAACTAAAACCTAAAAAATAAAAGTTAAAGCTAAATAAATACCGAATACCGAATACTGACCGATTACCGAATATTGATTACTGAATACTGAATACTGAATACCGAATACTGAATACCTCTTACTTTCTTATGTTTGTGCCGAGAAGTTAAAGTAGGCAAAGTTCTTTAACATGTTGCAATGAAGATGATACAGACAGGGTGCTACCTGTTGAAGTATCGGCTACACTGCCCAAGCTGGGTAGCCAAACCACTCCAAGCTGCTAAAGTTGTAA
>JBBREG010000216.1:0-6765 GCA_038203125.1 Chitinophagales bacterium | reverse complement strand
GTATACTCAATATTGCTGTGACGATCCCTGGTGAGTTTCAACAATCGTGATGTAATGCCGTGAGGCCCGGCACATGCAATCCATATAGTGCCGACAGGTTTTTGCGGTGTACCACCTGATGGACCCGCAATGCCACTCGTTGCAAGCGACCAGGTAGTGCCCAATTTCTTCCTGACATTTTCTGCCATCAGTGTGATCACTTCTTCGCTCACTGCACCAAACTGCAAAAGTGTTTCTGATGAAATATCTAATTCAGATGTCTTCATCTCATAAGCGTACGGCACTACAGAGCCAATGAAATATGCAGATGATCCTGCGGCTGATGTGATGAGGTGTGAAAGATATCCACCCGTGCAACTTTCTGCTGTTGACAACGTCTCACCACGATCGGTAAGTATTTTTCCAATACTGCGCGAGAGGTTCGTATCACCTTGTCCATATACAAGGTTCCCCAGCCGTGTAATTATTTTTTCTTCAGAATCATTAATAGTATCCGATAATCCATCTCCGTAGCCCGATAGCCGGAGTGTCACCTGGCTGAAGGATGGGAGATAGGCCAGTTTAATTTCAGGTGGCAATGCATCTTCGATATCGAGAATTAATTCAGCGATCACAGTTTCACCCTCACCTGCAGTACGAATAAAACGATGTTCTACCGGATTCGCTTTTGGTAACAGGCCAATCATTTTTTCAGAAAGCAAATGTCTCATCTCATGTGGGACGCCTGGTACGGATATCAATAATTGATCATCCCTTTGAAAAAACATTCCGGGTGCAGAGCCCTGATCATTGGGAATGACCAGCGCCGCTTCAGGTAGATAACACTGATCTTTGTGCAACTCCGTTGGTTCGCGATTGAAACGCTTTACTATTTCAAGTACACGCTGCCAGGTTACTTCATGCCATATTTTGTCACATTCATAATATTCGCATAAAGCATCTTTCGTAAGGTCATCGCGTGTGGGGCCCAGGCCACCTGTAGTGATCACGAGATCAGCAACCTCGTGACATAGGCGTATTCCTTCTACGATCGTGTGGATCTCATCACGCACACCCATCTTGCGGACGACCTGCCATCCGTTGTTATCAAGCCATGCTGCAATCCACGAACTATTGGTATCTATAATCTGACCAATCATCAATTCATCACCGATGTTGAGAATAGCTGCTTTCATCATAAGATCCAGCGTAGCTCATGAGAATAATAAGCATGGTTGGTACCATCTTCCAGTTGAATACAAAGTCTGCCGTGATCATCGACATCAATTACTTTTCCTTTGACGAGCATCTCATTATTTTCAAAATTGCGTTCTTCACCGAATCCGAAAATATATTGTTGGTATTCTTTTTTCCAAACTTTGTCATCACCATCCAATAGCGTCAATACCTCCTGCCGGATGGCAGATGCTATATCGACAATATCTGATGATTCATTAGTAAGCATCCGGATCGAAATGGCGCGTTGCAATGAATCTGCAAACGTCTGTTCATTGACATTCATCCCGATGCCGATGATACAGTGTTGTACTTTATTTGCGCTAAGGTTATTTTCGATCAGGATACCGGCCAGTTTTTTTTCGTTGACATAGATATCATTAGGCCATTTGATCTTCGGACTGATGGTGGGATCAATTTTATTCAACACACGGATGATGCCCAAGCTTACTTTCATGGATAATACCGGTAAAAGTGAAGGAGACATATCAGTAGGCCGGATGATGATCGACATCGCCAGGTGCTGACCGGGTTCCGAATGCCATGCACGCCCATGTTGGCCCCGACCTTCGGTCTGCTTAAAGGCAAGGATGGCCAGTCCGTGATAAGCTTCATTGGTCATTAACAGCCTGTGGGCCTCACTGTTAGTGGAATCTAGGCTGGAATAGGACCGGAGTAGTTGCATGAATACCTTAAAGGCGAGTTAAATTTGGGGTCAATGATCCGAAGTCGCCACAACAATTATCGTACATTTGAATTATATATCATAGGAAGTGGTTAGTCGAAATGGATAAAAACGACATTTCGTAGAAATTTCATCCTATTTCATTAAAACCAGGAACATTTGATCAACAGTAAAAAAGCCGTTCACGCAAGGACCCCGAGCACCGGTCTCCAGGATCTTATCATCGATTGCATCTCAGATATCAAAGGCAAGAATATCGTTCTTCTCAATCTTACTTCCATAGACGACGCCCCGGCAGATTATTTCATCATCGCTGAAGGTGATTCTACCACCCAGGTGAGAGGGATAGTCAGCAATATTGAACGCCGGCTGAAAGCAGAACAGCGACTGACCCCTGCACATGTAGAGGGAACTCAGTATGCCAAGTGGATCTGCATGGATTATTTTGATGTGGTCGTGCATATCTTCCACCCGGAGACCCGAAGGTTTTACGAGCTGGAAGAACTATGGAGCGACGCTGAAAAAATAGAATATCATAATCTTTAACCGTTTCGTCCTTACGGAGACGATTACTGGTCGTTTATATTTCAACCTTACCTGCCTCGTTCCGTTACATAGAGCAGGAAATCAGCATTTCAGATATACGTTCTTATGAGCGAAGACAATAATAATAATCAGGATAAAAAGCCGGGTGGCCGCTTCACCTTCAATTCATACTGGATCTACGGAAGTATCATTTTGGGCCTCATCATCTTCAACCTCATGTTTTTGGGAGAGATGGCCACAGATACCATCAACTTCCAGCAGTTTGAACAAATGGTCGCTTCCGGTGATGTAGCCAAACTTGAAGTCGTCAATAAAAAAGATGCACGGGTCTATATCAAAAAAGAGAGCCTTTCCAAGTCTCAATACAGCAAACTGGAGGAATCTACTTTTAGCAAAGGCAAGCCACACTACATTTTTAATATTGGTCCTCCGGAATCTTTTGCGGAGCAGATCAAGGATCTCAATACCCGGGTAGCTGAGGGAAACAAGGTTTTCCCCAATTATGTCGATAAAGAAAACTGGATGGCGCCCCTGATGGGGTGGCTGATCCCGATCTTCCTGTTTTTGGGTCTTTGGATCTTTATGATGCGCAGAGTTTCGGGTGGATCTGGTGGTCCGGGTTCTCAGATCTTTAATATTGGCAAAAGCAAAGCGACCCTGTTTGAAAAGGATGCGAAAGTAACTGTAACCTTTGCAGATGTGGCGGGACTGGATGAAGCCAAGGAGGAAGTCATGGAAGTGGTTGACTTTTTGAAATATCCTAAAAAGTATACATCGTTGGGTGGTAAAATTCCAAAAGGGGTACTTCTTGTAGGCCCTCCGGGAACGGGTAAAACACTCCTTGCAAAGGCAGTAGCTGGAGAAGCGGCTGTTCCGTTCTTTTCCATCTCAGGTTCGGACTTTGTAGAAATGTTTGTGGGGGTAGGAGCTTCACGCGTACGTGACTTGTTTAAGCAGGCTCGTGAAAAAGCACCTTGTATCGTATTCATTGATGAGATTGACGCGATCGGCCGTGCGCGTGGCAGAAATGCATTCCAGGGCGGAAATGATGAGCGGGAAAATACACTTAACCAATTGTTAGTGGAGATGGATGGGTTTAGTACGGATAAAGGAGTTATCCTGATGGCCGCGACTAACCGTCCTGATATTCTGGATCAGGCGCTGATGCGTCCGGGTCGTTTTGATCGTCAGATTGGAATCGAAAGACCTGACCTTGTGGGTCGTGAGGCTATCTTTAAAGTGCACCTAAAGGCAATCAAAGCAGGACCTTCTGTTGATCCAAAAATTTTAAGTGAGATGACGCCTGGTTTTGTCGGTGCAGATATTGCGAATGTATGTAATGAAGCTGCACTTGTAGCTGCGCGGCGGAGTAAGACAGAAGTTGATCTCGATGATTTCCATTTTGCACTGGACCGTGTGATTGGTGGACTTGAAAAACGGAACAAGGTGATCTCTCCAGAAGAGAAGGAGATCATTGCGTACCATGAGGCTGGCCATGCGATTTGTGGTTGGTTTCTCGAGCATGCATCCCCTTTGGTGAAGGTGACGATTGTACCACGAGGCATTGGAACACTTGGCTTTGCACAATATTTGCCTAAGGAGGAATATATCACGCGTACTGACCAAATGCTGGATCGCATGTGTATGGCACTCGGTGGACGTGCAGCTGAAAAAGTGGTATTCAATCAGATTTCAACGGGTGCCCAGAGTGATCTTGATCACGTGACGAAGATGGCGTATAGCATGGTCTCTGTCTATGGTCTCGACGAGAAAGTGGGTAACGTAAGTTTTTACGGTATGTCTCAGGATCAGTTTCAAAAACCGTATTCAGAAGATACGGCGACGCTGATTGATGACCGGTCGCGAACCATGATCGATGGACAGTATGACCGTGCGCAGGAGCTGCTGCGGGAACATAAAACGGATCTTGAAAATCTTGCGAAGGCATTATTGGACAAAGAAGTGCTTCACAAAGCGGACGTGGAAAAGATCATTGGTCCACGGCCTTATGCAACGAAAGGGCACATCGGAAAGGATGAGGATCCGGAAACGAATCCTGTAGATCAGGGGAATAATATTCCGCCGCTGCCGAATCTGGCGCCGGTGCCGGAGGATATGGAAGAGATATAAAGAGTTACGAATTACGAGTTACGAATTACGAGTTACGAATTACGAGTTTAAAGTCGGAGAGCAAATGCTGTCCGGCTTTTTTATTGGTGTTGATTCTCTATCCAGGAAAACAAGCATGATGTTGGAATGGTAGAATGTGTTGAATATCGCACACAATGTAATGCAGTGATCTTGTCAAGTTGTCGAAGCATCAGTTTTGGTGGGATATAGTTTAATCAACTCGGTCCCTGAGGCCTGTCGAAGGGCAGAAAAAAATAGAGCCCTCTATTACCTCCTATTGCCGTCTAACGTAAAATAGGCACTCACTATTAAAATATAATCCCGATAGCGATGCCGTGCGGTTATTTTATATGTGGTTGAAATCAGTTTGTGTAGAGGTTGAAATCTAATGGAATTGTGTTTAAAGGGAGCACATTAAAGATTCATTGAAATGCAAGGATTTTGATAACACGTTCATTACAAATTTGAAATTTATAACCACATATTTATTTTGTCGTTTTTACTTCCTCACTCAGTTCATTCTACATTCCCGTTTACAAACGTATACAAACGGCTTCTGATCTGGGATAGGGATAAGTTTGATATTATAAGATCAACTGTGATTAAATAAGTAGCGACTCAACATTTGTGATCATGGCTGTCTCAATGGAAAATTCCTTAGTCAGGCTGGTCTATCGGAAAAATATTTTTGCAAATCAATCTTACTCACGCATCGTGTAATCCATATTCAGTACCATATATCCAACATCTGTTCGTTGTCGTAATTTCTCCACGAGGTGTGGAACATTGTCTTTATTTAAGAGCCCTGCGTATTCCGCAAATTTTATCACATATACTGGCATATTAATGCCTAAATCATTTCCAGGATTTATCACGTAGGTGTTGTCAATAAAATCCTGGAAGGTCTTGCCGGCCAATTCCATGTGATCAATGTCGTAGATGGATAGCTGTGCAATAGAATCGAAGTCACCACTGCAATCCAAAGCGAATTTGGTTAGTTCGCCTTTAGAATTAAACACCAGAATATCCGGCATTGAATTGCCTATATAGTGATATTTTTTTCGGTTTAATTCAGCGTATTCTTTGAGCCTATAAATTTTATCGTGTAACCCCAGATGATTATAATATTTTAAAACAGCTGCATCAGAAACATATCCTGGTTTGTGCAAACCATAAACCATTTTCATCACCGGCATGCAGGATAACATCTGAAACCAGTAACCTAGTAGTAAGAATACAGAGGCAAATTTAAGTGGACTCATGAGATAGCTGATCTTATTATTAATGAAGTAGGTCAGCACAAATAACGCATATGCTCCTTTTATATGTTTTCACATATTTGAAGAAACGGACAGGATTGGAAAGCTCAACAAAGAGCATTAGCTATTGAGCAACTCAGGCAATTCTTCCCCCTCCTTCATAAACTTCATCGAGATCGAATTAACACAGTGACGTGTGTCCTTTGCAGTGAATCGCTCACCAGTAAATACATGGCCTAAATGACCACCACAATTGCTGCAGAGGATTTCTACACGACGTCCATCAGCATCAGTATGCTTGGCTACAGCACCCGGCAGCTCATCATCGAAGCTGGGCCATCCACAACCGGAAGCAAATTTGTCTTCTGATTTGTACAATGGCTGATTGCATTGACGGCAGATATAGGTGCCGGGCATTTTGTTGTCATCATATTCACCGGTGAAAGGACGCTCGGTTCCTTTGTTAATGATGACGCGTGATTCGTCGGAGGTTAATGGATTGTAAGGCATGATAGAAAAACAATATAGATGATGCAAAGTTCTCAATGATTTTCCTGCAGAACTCATATAAAAATATCGCGCAAAGACGCAAAGTTCGCAAAGGAAAAATAGATCGCGCAAAGACGCAAAGTTCGCAAAGGAAAAATAGGTCGCGCAAAGACGCAAAGTTCGCAAAGGAATAATTTTACGCTAAGACGCTGAGTATGCTGAGTTGATCTTTCTTAACTTTCTTACTCCTCTTACTTGTCCCGTCTTAGAGCACATTCGTAAAAGGACCTGGATAAATACCCAGAACCAGGCTCAAGACCACACAAATTATCATGATGATCGTATACATCAGTGGCGCTTTCACCTCAGGCTCCACCGTATCTTTCGTATACATCGCAAGGATGACTTTGAAGTAATAATACACACCGATGATGGAAGCTA
>JBBREG010000215.1:0-6791 GCA_038203125.1 Chitinophagales bacterium | reverse complement strand
CGGCTAGTTCGATTTTAAATTTTTCTTTTCGGCCCTGCGCTTTCCAAAAGGCATTGGCTCGTGTAAAGATTTTGTACGCCCCGACAATGCTGCTGAGGTTATTCTCTCCGTTCGGTACGATAATAGTAAGATGTCGCACTGGAATAATTTTGACAAAGATAACATTTGCTAATGTCCAAATCAACCCTTCATAATGTCCATTTGGCACCCTGTCGGGATGTGACCTTGACGCTACTTTTGCTTTGTATTTAAATAACTTAAAATGATTTCAACTGATTTTTCATATATTCTTTTGGTTGACCAATCCCCGAAAGAAGTATTCGATGCCATCAATAATGTTCGCGCATGGTGGTCAGATGATTTTGAAGGAGACTCTCAAAAACTGAATGACGAGTTTGTCGTTCGCTTTTTTGGAGATGTGCATTACTCCAGACACAAACTGACCGAGGTCATCCCTGATCAGAAAGTAGAGTGGCTTGTTACCGACAGCCGTCTGAATTTTCTGAAAGACAAGACAGAATGGACAGGCACAAAACAGGTTTTTGAAATTATTCCGGTTGGCGACAAAACACAAATTCATTTTATACACGAGGGGTTAGTACCTCAGATTGAATGTTTCAATGATTGCGTAAATGGATGGAGTCAATTTTTGCAGGGAAGTTTGCTGAAGCTAATCACAACAGGAAAAGGACAACTTAATGTACTGGATAGAGAAGTAAAGGAAAAATCTTTAATCAAATAGTTTCTAAAAACATGGCCAGGACCCAATCCTGGCAACCATACTTGTTCAGCACCATCGCAAGCATCGTCGTCGCATTGTATGATTACACAATGGCTTCAAGCCAAGAGAGATCAATGCTTTCGATAGTACTATCCGGAGACCAGTCTGTATATCTTTCTGATCAGGTGCAAGATTTATATTTATCTGAACTGTAGCATCATCACCAAAGTCTATCAGAATGTCCCGACCGGGACCGAGATTGAATGCAATAGACCTTCTTCCTTTCTTCATTTCCTACTTTCTTCCTTTTCAACCTTTCTTCCTTTCTTCCTTCTCTTACTCTTGCCCTTTTGGTTATCATACACCTTGAGATGGCAATTCCAGTATCCAGACTCGATCAACAAATTCCACACTTCCGTCAAAAAAGGCTGCCGTTCGGACAAGCGAAGGGTTCCTGCCCAAGGAACGAGAACATCTTTAGTCTCAGCCATAAAACTATCAGGTACTTCTGCGTTTCATGACTGGTCTATGAATGGCACTTTCCAGGTAGATGGAAGCTTCAAAATAGGGGAAGGTTCGAACGACCTTCTGGCTGTCAAAGAACTTATATTTTCTTTGCCCGTGGAAAACCTGAAAAGTGACAAGAAGAAGCTGGATCAAACCGCCTACAAAGCATTAAAAACAGATCAGTACAAAGAGATCGTATTTAGTATAACGTCTACAACAGTTAAGGAAGTACAAAGTGACAAATTCAGATCACTGCGATTGACAACCTGACCATCGCGGGTGTCACCAGGCCTATTACCATGGATGTGTGGTTGGTTATGAATGACGACATGAACATTACGTGTACACAAAAACTAAAAATGACAGAATACAAGGTACAGCCTCCCGGATTTTTAGTTGTTATGAAAACCGGTGATGACATAGCCCAGGATTTTGTCTTTCAAATCAAATCATAACTACCAATCATTCTCAACCTTCGAATCATGAAAACCAAGTTACCAACTACCAATTTGATTTTACTTTTTCTATGCTGTATATCAGCAGCAAGTGTATTCGCACAGCAATCTCCCATCCAGTATTTCCGACCCTGGGATCAACGCGGCATCAACGTTTTCGAACCTTCGAAAGATGCACCGCAACCCGAATTCGATTCACTTAAGTTACGAATAGGGGCAGCGTTTACACAAAATTTTCAATCCCTTAGACATTCGAATACGCCAGTGTATTTTCCAGAAAGCCCAAACAATCCGGTTAATAAAAACCTGTTGTTCGGAGCGGGTACGGATGTAGATCTTGATTCCACTACAGCGTTGCTTCAAGGACCGAGCACCGCTATGGCAAATTTGAATCTAGATGTTCAGCTTGCCGATGGTATTCGTCTGAGTGTAGAAACATATATGTCCACTCGTCACCATCCCGAGTTTTGGGTGAAGGGTGGTTACATCCAGATCGATAAGCTCCCGATGTTGGGCAACCCGGAATGGTTTAGCAAATATCTGCGCCTCAAAGTCGGAGAATTTGTGCCTAATTATGGAGACATGCATTTCCGTCGCTCTGATGCCGGCAATTGCATCTACAATCCATTTGTGGAAAATTATATCATCGATGCCTTCACGACTGAGATAGGTGGTGAGGTGTATATCTTTCCCATCAATGGACTGACAATAGTGGCAGGTCTGACGAACGGACAGGTGCATGGTGATGTAAAGCCTTATCGGGATACACCTCCTCCCGGATTTTCTACACCTATTAAAAAAAATCCATCGATCCTCCTGAAAGTAGCGTATGACAAGAGGATCAACAAGGATTTGCGTTTCAGGATATCAGCATCTTCCTACAGCAATGCAGGCAATGCCATGAACAGTCTTTATTTAGGGGACCGTGGTGGCTCACAGTATTCGATGATCATGGAGCAGGAAAGGTCAGTGATCTATGTTGAAGGGGTTCCTTCGGGTAACGGACCAAGCACAACAGCCAATAACAAAGATTCCGGCAGGTATTTGCCCGTCATCCATAATAAAGTAAGTTCCCTCATGTTTAATGGATTTTTAAAATTCAAAGGCCTTGAATTCTTTGGTACGTACGAACAATTAAAAGGCAGAAATAATTTTGAACTTGGTACGGCTAAACGGGAA
The DNA here is from genome assembly GCA_038203125.1 of Chitinophagales bacterium. Lineage (GTDB taxonomy): Bacteria > Bacteroidota > Bacteroidia > Chitinophagales > Saprospiraceae > Opimibacter. The sequence continues at coordinate 3,929 of JBBREG010000215.1, read as the reverse complement.
TTCACACAAATAGCAGGAGAGGTGATCTATCGGTTCCTGCCACGCGAACAACTCTATGTTGCTGCACGGTACAATTCAATTTCCGGCAGACCTCTTTTTGCGCCCAATGATATCACGATCAATCGGACCACTTTTGCTGCAGGCTGGTTCCCCACGCGGAATTTATTACTGAAAGCAGAATATGTATCTCAGGAATATCTCGATTTTACACCGTTTAATTATCAATACGAAGGAAAATTCAGTGGTATGACCATACAGGCTGTCGTCGGCTTTTAAAAAGATTAGAAGGTTCTTGGAAGTGCCCCTGGATGGGTGCGTAAGAAAGCCTTCCGGCGACGGAAGGCTTTCTTTTATTGTACCTTGTAAAGAAAAAATGGAAAAACGCATTCTGGGCATGATTTTGACTGTGTTGGGTATTGCTGGTCTGATATATGCTGGCATCGTATTTATGAACGGAGCCGCAGGCTCTAATAACTTTAGATCTATCCTGATCGCTGCAGTTTTGGGCGGTATATTTTTTGCTGCCGGAATAAGTTTAATCCGAAATACTACTGACAGGCCAACATAATGTACCCACTTATGATAAATCGTACTTAAACGAATCTCCTTTTCTTTTTACCAGTGGATACTATATTTTTGTGGACCTGTTTTTAGTTTTCTAGCTGGGTCATCCGGATTTTTATTGAGAAGAAGCAGGTCCAGAAGGAGGTTACAAAACATATCACGAGCAAAACGAAATATAAACATGAAGAAACCTAACTACATTTTATCTGTGTCGATTTTTATAATATTGATGTTCGCTTGCAAACCATCAACGAATCCCGCACAGCCTGACCAGGTCCAAACCGTATTTGATGAAAAGGCAGAAACGGAGGCTATAATGAACGTGATCAAGGGCGAAACGGATTGTTTCTTTAAGGGCGACTATGAATGTTGGGCAAAGCACTGGAGCCATGAACCCTATGCAGTCCAGGCGTGGAATCATGATGACGGTACAGCAAACGCTGCTGTTGGATGGGAGAAGATCAATACGCAGGGAAAGGATTGGATTGAAAAATATTACAAGAATGGCGAAATTGTAATTCATCCAGTTGTCAGGAAAGAAAAACCGGTCGTAAAGTTTTTTAATGATACGTCCGCTTATCTGATGTGGAAGCAATACAATTCTGATTCAGAGAAGAAATTCTTCAGAACAAGTCATGAAATGCGCATCATGGAAAAGGAAACAGATGGATGGAAAATTGTAAATGTCTCCGCTTTTTGGGATACAGAGCCCAAAATTGCGTTTGATAGTCTTCAGATAAATTAATTCTTCTTTCACGTTAACGAATGTGTCTTTGATGAAGATCAATGCCATCTTATTAGATCTGGATAACACCATATCCGGAAATGCCGATCATTCTGATTTAAATCACAAAAAGCAAAACTGGTATGGCTGAAAACGTGACCTTTGAATTCCCAACACTACTAACAACACGACTCTTGCTGCGTCAATTCGTACCCAGTGATGTAGGTAATGTATTTAAAGGTCTTTCCCACCCTGACATCATTTAATATTATGGAGTGAGTTATCAGGCGCTGGAAGAAACGAAGTCCCAGATGAAATTTTTTGCTGATCTCGAGATTAATAAAACCGGCAATTGGTGGGCAATATGTTCACCGGACAATGTGGACTGAATGGGCTCATCAAGGAACATAAAAAAGCTGAAATCGGATTATGGTTGCTACCGGAACATTGGGGCCAGGGCATCATGATGGAAGCCATGCCCATAATTTGTAACTATGGTTTTGAAAAACTGGGGCTACATCGGATCGAAGGTTTGGTAGAAACAGAAAATGTAAATTGTAAAAAAGCAATGGCCAAACTTGATTTTCAGCATGAAGGTACTTTGAGAGATTGTGAAATTAAAAATGGCAGATTTAAAAGCCTTGATATCTATGCCAGAATAAATCCAATGCAATAATCAATTTATAAGTGACCGGTATTTCAAATTATACTGATTAGTTTTACATATGCGCCAACTTGCTGCGATTATGTTTTCTGACATGGCAGGCTACACTGCCCTGATGCAGCACAATGAACAATCTGCCATCACCAAACGCCGGAGACTGAAACAGGTGTTGGAAGAAATGGTAGCAATTCACCATGGCAAAATATTGGAATACACCGGCGATGGGGCATTAAGCATATTTAGCAGTGCTATTGATGGTGTGAATTGTGCAATTGAAATTCAGCAGACGCTGCAACAGGAACCTGTAATAGATCTGCGTATTGGGCTGCATACAGGGGATATTTCTATGGAGGATAATGTCATCTATGGCGATGGAGTTAACCTTGCTTCACGGGTTGAATCGCTGGCGATTCCCGGATCCATTTTAATTTCAGAAAAGGTTTATGATGAATTAAAAAATCAGGAGAACCTAAGGACACGTGAAATGGGGTATTTTGAATTAAAGAATGTCACTACACCTGTTCGCATTTATGCGATCGATATGGCAGGACTTGTAGTGCCGGAGCGCAAAGACCTGAAAGGAAAAACACACCTGCCTTCCAATCGACTGGCAGTTCTTCCATTTGTCAATATGAGTGCTGATCCGGATAATGAATATTTCAGTGATGGTATCACAGAAGAATTATTAAATGCACTCACGAAGGTGGATGGATTACAGGTCACATCAAGAACATCTTCATTTTCATTTAAAGGAAAGAACGCAGATATTCGGGATATTGGCGTTCAGCTCAATGTGGACAGAATATTGGAAGGCAGCGTACGTAAAGTGGGCAATCGGGTACGTATTACAGTCCAGTTAATCAATGCCGCGGACGGTTATCACATCTGGAGTGAGACATATGACAGGGATCTGACTCATATTTTTGAAGTACAGGATGAGATCAGTAGTATCATCGCGAATAAACTACGCGAAAATCTTACAGAGGAGAAACATGATGCTCCTTTGGTCAGGGCAGCCACTCAGAATCTGGAAGCGTATACGCTTGTTTTGAAAGGGTTGCATTTCTACAATAAGATCACTCCTGCGGATATCCGGAAAGCTATTGAATGTTTTGAAAAAGCAATACAGCTGGAACCCTCTTACGCAAACGCGTATGCCATGGCGGCTGCAGCATATGCCGTGCTTGGATCCATGGGCCAAATGCAACCGAAACAAGCTTTTGAAATAGTACATACATACAGCGACCGCGCATTACAGCTGGATAGCACACTGGCAATAGGATATGCCGCTAAAGGTTCAGCGTATTTGCTCTATGACTGGAATTGGCAAAAAGCATATGATGCACTGCATAAAGCAATCAAGTTACATCCTGCGACCACCGGTGCTCATCAGATGTTATCCTATTACTACATGATGACAGGAGAACAGGATGAAGCTGTTGATATCATGGAACAGGCATACCGGGTAGACCCTCTGTCTCCCATGGTCCACAAGGCGCTTGCAGATGCATATCTCTATGCGGGAAGACCTGATGATGCATTAAAGCAAGCTGATCTGCTGCTGGAAATATACCCTCAGATGGGAGTAGCAATGGAATTAAAAGGTTGGAGTACAGGTGTCAAAGGAGATTGGTTGAAAGCAGCAGAGATTTTCGAGGAATCCCGCAGGTTGCTCATAAAACATCCTTTGAAGGGACTGTATGCTATAGGGTGTGCATATGCTAATTCCGGCCAAACTGAGAAGGCAATGGAGTGTATTCGCAAGATCGAGGAGCTTCAACTTGAAGAACCTGATGCCGTGCTGGATGCTGATTTAGCCATGGTCTGGTCATCCCTTGGAAACAGGGACAAGACCTTTCATTATCTGTTTCAATGTGTAGAAAAAAGAATGGGGCCGGTAGCCATTATTATCAATCACCATATGATGAAGGTGCCCAAAGATGATCCCAGGTACCTCTTACTGAAGGAGAAGCTGAA
>JBBREG010000214.1:0-6834 GCA_038203125.1 Chitinophagales bacterium | reverse complement strand
CGGAATTATCTCATGGGCAACCTGATGACACAGCTTGACGGCCCGTTTTCATCACTAGACTTTATTAAGTCCCTGAAAATAGAACACCTTGAAAATGAGTCGTTTAACCAGCTTATTACAGCTATTCAGACCCTTACATCTCAGGACCTTCTCGATCTCGCATTGAAGTATCTTGACCTGGATCAGTGCGTCACAATTGTAGTGAAATAAGACTCCCTCCCCACACTCGTGGGCTTTTTATAATATGTTGTTTATGAGAAGCTTTCGCGAAATTTCATTGTTTTTGGAAAAAACGGTTTCTTTGTATCCCTTTCGAAGAAAGCGATTAATCGACCCATGCGAATTAAGCACACTCGGGAAAGGAAATCATCTTATTCACAAGCCTAAAAAGCGAGTAGAGCCGTCAGCTCAAATAGTCAGAAAGGGTCATGAAGTTATTTAGTCTTTTCGTACAGGAGATCGCCATTGATTTAGGCACAGCCAACACGCTGATCATCCAGGACGGCAATATTGTGATCGATGAACCTTCCATTGTAGCAATTGATACCCGCACCGGACAGACGATTGCCGTGGGCAACCGTGCGATGCAGATGCATGAGAAAACGCATCAATACATCAAAACCATCCGGCCACTGAAGGATGGCGTTATCGCTGACTTCCAGGCCGCTGAAAACATGATCGAGGGTATGATCAATATGATCGGCACCAAGAGGAGATTTTTCACACACCTGAAAATGGTGGTGTGTATCCCCAGCGGTATTACAGAAGTTGAAAAACGTGCAGTATTTGATTCTGCAGATCACGTAGATTCAAAAGAGACCTTCCTCATATTCGAACCCATGGCTGCTGCCCTCGGAATCGGTCTGGATGTAGAAGAACCTATCGGAAATATGATCATCGATATCGGTGGCGGTACTACGGAAATCGCTGTCATCGCGCTCTCAGGTATCGTCACAGATCAAAGTCTCCGGACAGCAGGAGATGAGTTTACTGAAAACATCGTCGACTACCTAAAACGCAATCAGAACATCCTCATCGGTGAGCGTACTGCTGAACAAATCAAGATCCACGTCGGATCCGCATTAAAACAGCTGGATAACCCACCACCTGACTTTGCGGTTAATGGCCGGGACCTGATCACAGGGATCCCCCGCCAGATCACCATCAACTATGCAGAAGTAGCTGAAGCCCTGGACGAATCTATTGTGGCCATCGAAGAAGCTATATTAAAAGCACTTGAAAATACCCCTCCTGAACTCGCCTCCGATATCTACCGTACCGGCTTATACCTGACAGGGGGAGGAGCTCTCCTTCGGGGTCTGGATAAACGGATTTCAAGGATCACCAAACTACCGGTACACGTGGCGGACGAGCCTTTGCGCGCCGTCGTCAGAGGAACAGGAATTGCACTTAAAAACACAGATCGCTTTTCCTTCCTGATCGACAGGAAGCGCGTCTGACCTGCATTGGCTAATTCTGGTCATCGGTATATCTTCGCCTGATACATGAATAACCTTCTCCTGTTTATCATCAGGTATTCAGCCTTCCTATTGTTCGTCGTACTGGAAATGATAGCGCTTGTCCTCATCGTACGGTATAATGACAATCAACGGACAATCTATCTTAACTCCTCCTCCATATTCTCAGGCCGGTTGTACAACCTTGCCGACAAAGCATACGAATACAATAACCTTCGCGATATCGCTGACAGTCTTGCCAATGAAAACGCCAGGCTGAAGACGAACATCTTTAATCTCGAGCGGACAGTTCAGCATATCAGCATTTCAGAAAGACCTATCGATAGTTGTATCCTCGAGCCATTCAGGATCATCGAAGCACGTGTGATCAACAATTCGATCAATCAACGAAACAATCACTTCACACTGGATAAAGGTGTAGCCGACAGTATCCGCGCAGGCATGGGTGTCATCAGTCCGAATGGAATCGCCGGCATCATCGATCAGGTGGGCACTGAATATTCAACAGCCATATCCATTCTTCATAGTGCCGCACGTATCAGTGCAGCGATCAGGCGAAACAATTATTTCGGTTCTCTGATCTGGAAAGAAACAGATCCGAGACATATGATCCTGGAAGCAGTACCGCGTCAGGCAGATCTGCTGATTGGAGATACAATTGTGACAAGCGGATACTCCTACATCTACCCGAGGGGCATTTTTATTGGCACCATCAGCCGGTTCTGGATTGAAGGTGGAAGTAATTATTACACCATCGAAGTAAAACTACAGGAAGATATAGCACGTCTGGATCAGGTATATGTTGTCAATTATCGAGGCGAACCGGAAGCACAGCAATGACTGAATCCGTAAGACATATCCTGCGCGGCCTGCTGATCATTATCGTTCAGGTCCTCATCCTGAAAAGGATCAGTACGGGCAGTAATTGGTTGTGGCTGAATGGTGCAATATTTCTCTATCCCATCATTATCCTATTGTTGCCGATCCGCATGTCGCGTCATTATGTGACAATCCTTGGATTTGTAATAGGGTTGTTAATTGACATGTTTTATGACACGATGGGGGTACATGCATTTGCATTGACAGCAACTGCATACGTGCGCGGCATCTTATTGTCGTATCTCGAGCCGCGCGGAGGTTACACTACGGCTATGAGTCCCACGCGACATTCGATGGGGATCAACTGGCTGATGATCTATTCGAGTCTGCTGGTGCTGGTCCACGTGTTTGTCTATTATATCGGTGAGATCTTTACGTTTGTTTATATTGGACAGATACTGCTCAAAACCACGATTACGTTTCTAATGACAATGATGATCATCATGGGATATCATTTATTATTTAATCCAAGAAAATAGATGCAGCAGGAACGGTTAACGGAAAGAGCCATCTGGGTTCAGCGAATGATCATCTTCGTCTCTATTGTATTAATACTTCAGACAGGATGGCTACAACTGATCGATCCAACCTATGGCCAGAAAGCTGAACGCACTACGCTCGTCCGTCGTACACTGTATCCTGGCCGTGGCCTGATCATGGACCGTACAAGTCATGTCATGGTGCATAATATTCCGGTGTATGATCTCAGGGTGATCTATAATCAGATTCCAAAAACACTTGACACATTATTGTTGTGCAGGCTGTTGGAAATTCAACCAGCTGAATATCGACTCCGTATTGAAAAAGACTGGAAGTCACCGCGCTTCTCCAAGTCTGTGCCATTCACTTTTATGGAGCATATTCCAGCTGATAGGTTTCAGTACGTGCAGGAGTTTCTCCATTTGTTCCCCGGATTTTATGGTGAGTTACGCAGCGCACGGGGTTATTTTGAAAATCACAGTGCACACATTCTTGGCTATATGTCAGAAGTAGATCAAGATCGTGTTGATCAATCGAAAGGCCTGTATGTAGCGGGTGATTACACAGGGTCTACGGGGGTTGAAAATATATATGAATCCGAATTGAGAGGACTCAAAGGCTCCTCTTATATTTTGAAAGATAATCTTGGGCGTGAGATTGAAGTTCTTGATGAAGGTCGTCATGATTCGTTGGCAGTCTCCGGTGATAATCTCATCTTATCCCTTGATCATGTCCTACAGGCATATGGCCAGGAGTTGCTGAAAAACAAAAGAGGAAGTATTGTTGCGATCGAGCCCTCTACCGGCGAAATACTTGCCATGATAAGTTCACCCGGATATGATCCAAATGAATTATCCATTTCAAGAACGCGGGGTGACGCGTTTTTACGACTGCAGGAGGACACACTCAAGCCGTTATTTGACCGGTCTGTGATGGCAATGTATCCACCGGGATCGATTTTCAAACCCATACTTGCACTCATCGCGATGCAGGATAAGATTATTGATGAAAACAAAACCGTGTATTGTAATGGCGCCTACTATTCAGGGGGATTACGACGTGGTTGTCACAATCATCCGACAGCACATAATGTAGCTGCGGCAGTACAGTATTCATGCAACACGTACTTCTTCACCGTTTATAAAGAAGTTATAGATCAGGCTGGTTATACACTCCCTGAAATTGGCATGCGAAAACTCAATGTGCATCTCGCTGAATTTGGGTTAGGAAGAAAGATCAGTGTTGATGTGCCCAGTGAAAAAAGAGGAAACCTGCCAGGCCCATCTTATTTCGATCAGATCTATGGTCCCGGCAAATGGCGCTCATCCTACATATTATCGATGGGGATCGGACAGGGTGAACTTCAACTTACAACCATGCAGATGGCGCATGCTGCAGCGATTATTGCCAATGAAGGAACCTATACGGATCCGCATATTCTGAAAGCGAGAGTTCCACCCGGAGGGCAGGCTGTAAGTGAATATTATCCCCGGCGCAGGGTAAATGTAGACTACCGTCATTTCGGGCCGGTGATTGAAGGGATGAGTGGCGCCGTACGGGCGGGTACAGCCACACAGGCATCACATCCATTTATCGAGATGTGTGGTAAGACGGGTACCTCCGAAAACCCGCATGGACAAGACCACTCTGTATTCTTTGGATTTGCTCCAAGACATCAGCCTAAGATTGCGATCGCCGTGTACATCGAAAATGCCGGATGGGGTGGAAGCTTTGCAACACCGGTGGCGGGATTGATGATGGAAAAATATCTTACCGGCAAAATCATCGAAAGCCGCAAACCTATAGAAACAAGAATGCTGGAATCAGACCTCATCCATAAACCGAAATCGTGAGCGGAGGCGGAGGCGAAGGTGAAGGTGAAGGCGGAGGCGGAGGCGAAAACGAAGGTTTAGGAATACTGTCTAGAATTATCTTTCCATCCATGTATGCCAGTAGGTTGTTTTCACTGCGAACTCTACCACCTGTGCACGATGTGTTTCAGGAGAGTATCGACCATACAATATTTTGTAACCTCATAACCTCATAACTTAATAACCTCATAACCTAATCAGCCCATAACCCAAATGATAACAAGTGCAATCGTTGCCATGAGCAGTAACCGGGTGATCGGAAAAGATGGTGGCCTGCCATGGCATCTGCCACGTGACATGAAGTTTTTTAAAAAAACAACCATGGGTCATCACGTTATCATGGGCCGTGAAAGTTTTGCCTCCATGGGGTATGTCCCGCTCAAAAACCGGGTGAACATCGTTCTCACCCGCAATCCATTCTGGATCACATCATCTGCGATCGTGATGCATTCCATAGCGGAGTCATTGAGTTTTTGCCTGGATCAGGGCGAGGAAGAAGCCTTTATCATAGGTGGCGGCAAGATTTTCGACCAAAGTTTGCATTTAATTGAAAAAATATACCTCACGGAGGTCATATCTCATGTGGTTGGAGACATATACTTTCCGGAGCTTGATATGGACGAATGGGAAGTTGAATCATCCGAATTTTTTGAGGCTGATGCTAAAAACGAATTCCCCATGCGCTTCCAGGTTCTTCTCCGCAAATGAGATATGGAAGAACAATTATTGCATTTCATCTGGCATCTGAAACTCTATGCTGATGAAGAGTTGACCACTACCGATGGTCAGCAGGTCCGGATCGTACATCCGGGATTCCCCAACCATGATCAGGGTCCTGATTTTCTTCAGGCTCGTATCCGTATTGACGATCATCTTTGGGCAGGTCATGTGGAGATCCATGTGCGGAGTTCATCGTGGTATCTTCATTCACATGAACGTGATACACACTATAACAATGTCATACTTCATGTTGTGTGGCAGGAAGATCAGCCAGCAAAGACAGAACAGGGTATCATGATTCCCTGCATTGAATTGTGCAGCCGTGTCGATACTGCTTTGCTGGAACGCTACAGGCTTTTAATGAACAATAGGGAATGGGTCCCCTGCGCCTCATCACTTGAGTCGGTTGCTGAGATCGTCCGGGTGTCCTGGCTTGAACGGCTTATGGCAGAGCGCCTGGAATCGAAAACTGACTACATAGGTACCATCCTGGACCGGTGTAATGGTGATTGGGAACAAACCTTTTTTGTGATGTTGTCACGCCACCTTGGATCGCCTGCCAATAGCGATGCGATGGAAAACCTGGGGTTGAAAATTCCACTGACCGTACTGCGGAAACATGCGGACAGGATCGATCAGATTGAATCCATACTATTTGGTGTGGCAGGTATGCTGACGAAAGATATGTATGCACAATATCCATCACGGCTAAAAAAGGAATTTGATTTTTTAAAAATGAAATATGGATTGCAGACCATTCCTTCACTGCAGTGGAAATTTATGCGGATGCGCCCTACACATTTCCCGACAGTCCGCATTGCTCAACTCGCAGTGATCTTGTCAAAGCAACAGGCATTTGTTCAGATGATTGATGGTGGTGCTTCCACAAAAGAATGGATCAATCTTTTTCGTGTTGCACCGGCTGACGAATACTGGCACACACATTACCATTTTAAAAGTGAATCACCTGCAGCGGGCAAGATGTTAGGCATGGATACGGCATCGTCACTCCTGATCAACCTGGTGGCACCATATATGTTTTTTTATGGCAAACGTCAGGGCCTTTCACAATTGAAAGAAAAAGCAATCACGCTTCTTTCCGATTTACCTGCAGAGAAAAACACGATCATCAAGAGCTGGGGCGCGTGTGGATGGACTGCTCAGGATGCAGCTCAGACACAAGCGTTGCTGCATCTGAAAAAGCAGTATTGTGATCAACGAAAGTGCCTGCATTGTGTGGTGGGGTTGCAGGTGTTGAAATGACATCCGGGGCTTCGACCATTTCATTGGCTTTCAGCCCCATGAAATAAGCTCAGCCACCGATGTCATTTCTCAGGGAGTCAGATTATGCTGATTCATTTGCACAAAAAAGGTCTCATGAAATAAGCTCAGCCACCGATGTCATT
>JBBREG010000213.1:0-6845 GCA_038203125.1 Chitinophagales bacterium | reverse complement strand
AGCTTCCTGGATCAGTTTTTCTTTTTGGTTTCCAAGAATTGCAGATACACCTTCTTTCTCCCATCTCTCCAGCATCTTCAAGCCTTCTTCTTCGAAGATACCATTTTGAAGATCGACTGATTTCATAAAGTTCTCCGACATATCCATAAACCGCTCCATCTCTCCTACTTTATTTGCCACATCATCCGCAATCGCTTCAAGTGCCATATCAAACATAGCGCGTTTGTCACCATCACCGGTAATAATGCTCATCGCTGATTTCATGGCACTATGACTGGCATGCATTGCCTTACGTTCCTGCTCTTTGATCTCTACCTGGTCCTGGATATCTTCCAGCATCACCTCGCTGTTTTCATACATCTTGCCCAGAACTCTGTACAGGATCTCCATTTTTTTGTAGAGATCTTCCAGTTTCATATTGGACTCCTTTAATCGACCTGCTTTGCGGCTTTTAAGAATGACAATCGATTGTTTGTCAGTTTCTTTGGCCTGGCTTGCGAGATGGAGATTACTTTGGATCTCTTTCCGGTTATTGAGGATCAGTTCCTGCAATTTATGCATCTGTCCGCGCAGCATGCTGATCTGACGATTCATTTTGCGCAGATTTTCTTTTAGATCACTTACATACCCTTTCAGAATACCGATGGGATCCATCTTTACGAAAATGCCAGTGATCGCCCGCATGGCACTCTTGTACATATACCATACAAGGTTGCGTGCTTTTGAATCAATGGCTGTAAAAATGATAGTCCCCAAAATCGCAAGGGTAATGACGAGCCCAACACCTGATGTCATGGCCGCAACTAAAACTCCAATCGACTTCACGGTGATGAAGGCAGCCAGGGCAATAAATGCAGCCAGGAAAATGGCGCCCGTGACCCCTTCCGGTCGTTCCCAAAATGTTTTTTGTTTAAATCCTTCCATGGAGCTTGTTATTCAACTAAAGGTGTGATTCGATATTTTTTACATCAGTCTGGATCTGACCAAGTAATGCTTGGTATGTGGCTTCAAAATCACTTGCCGTTTGGTCCAGTTTATCACTGGCAGCATTGATTTCACTTTCCAATGTACCAATCTGTTTCCGATGTTCTTCAAGGTCCAGCTTCAGCTTCTCAATTTGAGCCTGCTTGTCCTGGATGGTTTGCTCCAGTTTTTTAATATCATTTTGCTTGCCGGTGAGGTTTTTATCCCGCTGTCCATGTAATGCTTCCAAAAATTTGGATTCCTCTTTCCCTAATAATTGGACATACCCCTGGGCACTGGTTAGAATCTTTTCCTTGGTTGCTCCCATTGTCTGGGCAGTTGCAAAAGCCGATTTATATCTCGTACTATCGTCCATGGGCACATTCGCCAGGGATCTGAGAAAATCCTTGAACTCGAGATAATCAAATCCTTCCTGGTTATTGGACTCCAGTGCGCCAAATAAAACTTCAAGGAATTTGTCCTGAACCTGGCCTTTTCCATCCGATTTTATAGGTGTTGGTCGGACGAAAGCCGGAGAATCCTTTTTTGGCTGCGGTTCATTTTGGGCTTGTTTGGAAGTTTCTTCCTCAGGCGTAACCCCTTCTTCAATTACAAACAGAGACTTAAGCTTCTTAAACATATCTGGTTAGATTGGTGCTTTTACGTCCAATAATCCGTAAAAATAAGGATTAGGTTGAGTTGGATGGCGGACAATTCATCAAAAATGAGGGCGATGCACACTCTTGGCTCTTGAGGGACTTAAACTACCTTTGCCGGATGAATTTGCATTTTCATCATTCGGGGGGAATGGCTCCTTTTGCTGATCAAATGATCCTAATGTGGAAATCAGCCTGGACATGGCCTGAAAGTTGCACGATAACCCCAAAAGATACCACTTTGTATATGGTGACATCCCTGATGGAAAAATCATGAGTTATCAGCATTCGTATCAATTACGTGTCAGATATGCCGAAACCGACCAGATGGGATTTGCTTACTATGGAGTGTATGCCCAGTATTATGAAGTAGCACGTGTGGAAGCTATGCGCGCAGCTGGCATCTTATATAGCACACTGGAAAAGGATCATGGTGTCTGGATGCCCGTTATGAATATGCAGGTGCGGTTTCTTAGACCTGCGAGGTATGATGATCTGTTGACGATTCGGACCACGGTGCCTGCATTACCAGATCAGGAAATCCGTTTCAGGTACGAAATAAAAAATGAAGCGGGTGTATTAATCAATGGCGCCCTTGTACAGCTATGCTTCCTGGATGCAGGCACAGAGAAAAGAATTCCTGCCCCGGATTTTATAAAAGAAGCGCTTTCAATTTATTTTTGAAACATGCCTTTTTGGACTAAAAAAGTACAAGCCCTCAGGGCTACTCTTCACAGGACAACCTTTCCGGGATTTAAAGGCATACCTATTGCTGTTATTCTGAAATACTTATGGAAAGAAATCTTGCGTGATGATATCGTCACTCGTGCCAACTCCATGGCGTATAGTTTTTTTCTATCCATCTTTCCTGCACTGTTAGTATTTCTGGCACTACTTCCGTATTTGCCCATTGGCAATATGGTCACTGCCATGCGCAGAGCGTATGTGGAAATATTGCCTGATGAAATTTCAGATTACATCGATGCTATTATCATCGAGATGACACAAACCAGTCGCAAAGGATTATTGAGTATCAGTATTATCCTCTCATTAATCTTTGCTTCTAATGGCGTGCTGTCTATGATCAAAGGGTTTCATAAGAGTTATGAAATGACCTACAAAAAACAAAATACATTTCAGCAACGGTGGCGTGCGCTAAAGTTGACAATGTTATTAGGTGTCATGTTCCTTGGATCATTAGCCACCATCATCCTGGGAAGACCTGCCTTGATGAAAGCACTTACGTTTGCAGGTGTGGATGCAGATAATTATAACTTTTATAATTTCATTCGTTGGTCCTCTGTTTTTATCTTCTATTACATCTGCATCGCAATGATTTATACCATTGGACCAGCATATAAAAACAAAGAAAAATTATTTTCACCCGGTGCTATGTTGGCAACTGTGCTTTCACTAATCAGTTCACTAGGCTTTGCAGTCTATGTTGAAAATTTTTCATCTTATAACGAGGTCTATGGCTCAATCGGCGCCTTGATCCTGATCCTGTTATGGCTCCAGATCAATTCTTTTATTATTCTTCTGGGATACGAACTTAACGCCTCCATCGCGATCAACCGTGATCTTTTATCACACAAAGTAGATAGCCCGTGATTTGTTTTATCTACAGGTCTTATCAGGCACAATCTTATTTTCATCTTTGGCGTTTGAGTGGGTATCCATCAACACCTGATTGAAATCTACCTGAGGGTGCTGATTGGTCCAATACCCTTTATCTTTACATAGCTTATGACAAAGATTACCCTCCTCTGCGCTGTCTCAATTCTGTCCTGTACGCTTTTGTCAGGCCAGGCTAAATATTCAAATGAATTTCTCACACTGGGTGTTGGTGGCAGGGCTCACGGCATGGGAGGAGCTGTTTCTGCGAGTGTTTCAGATCTGTCCGCTTCTTACTGGAATCCTGCCGGGATGACTGCTATCCCCGCTGTTGCACAATTTCATGCCATGCATGCGGAATGGTTTGCAGGTATTGCCCAGTATGATCAATTATCTTTTGGCAAAAGGTTAAGTGAAGAATCGAATTCGTATGGATCGATTTCGCTCATCCGTATGGGGATTGATAATATTCCAAATACCCTTCGATTGATTGGCCCGGATGGGTCAATAAACTACGATCGTGTAGTTACGTTTTCTGCAGCAGATTACGCGGCATTTATTTCCTATGCCCGGAAGCTGGGCCAGGGTAACTGGTATGCAGGAGGGTCTGTAAAAATAATTCATCGGAGCATTGGCGCCTTCGGCAAATCATGGGGATTTGGTGCCGACCTCGGTGTACAATACAGGAAAAATAAATTTGCATTTGCTGTAATGGGCCGTGATCTTACGACGACATTTAATAACTGGACTTTCTCACTGTCCGATGATGAAAAAGAAGTATTTACTCAAACCGGAAATGAAATTCCTGTTTCCACATTAGAACAAACCCTACCAACTTTTGTAGTGGCTGGGGCTTACAAATTTCCTTTTGGTGCAAAAAGTGGTGTCTTACTTGAAATGGATTTTGATGTAACCACAGATGGTGAACGAAACACATTGATTTCGTCAGGCACTGTAAGTGTAAGTCCAAAAATTGGTTTTGAAGTTGATCTCAACAAACGAATTTATTTCAGAGGAGGTGTTTCAAATTTTCAAAAAGTAAAAGACATTGTTGATCCATCACAAACCGATTGGACCTTTCAACCAAATGCAGGTATCGGATTAAAATTGGGTCGACTTAGACTGGATTATGCATTCACAAATATTGGTGATGTGACAGGTTCACAATTATACAGTCACATCTTTGGTCTCATCCTGGACTTTGAAGATCTTTCCAAAAAAGCCGCTGAAACACAGCAATAATATTTTTTGTATTCTACGGTAATTTCATGTATCTTAGACATAAGAGATAAATCTCTTCGAAATTAGATGGGTACAAGCCCTCCGCTGTTTTGGCTCAACTGTGAAAAACATTGGAGTTGTTTTTAATTCACTTTTAGGGCGGGCCTCAGTTCACTGACATCACATGTCTTTGAATTCCTAACTGGACAAGAGGATTACCGAAGGTGTAGATGGCGCTTCATTCCTAAAATTGGGGCCCAAAGCAAACTTCGGCTTGTACTCTCTTTTTGCATGCACTAGGAAGTGGAATAATGAGACGTGAATCATGAATCATGAAACGTGAATTGTGAGATGTCTGTCATGCCATCCAAAATTCGTCATTCTACACTCGTAACTTGTAACTTACCAATTGCTCTAATGGTCAGGTTTATAGTTTTCTGCGTATATCTGCGAGAAACAAGATTAGGCAGTGGTTAGTGTTCAGATTAAAAGTTTTCTGCGAATATCTGCGGGAAATAAGATTAGGCAGTGGTCAGCAGCAAGTGAACGAAATCAAAAATCCAAAATCCAAAATCCAAAATTATTTTTCTGAGGCTTTCTTGTGATCAGCTAAAAACTGAGCCAACCCACTATCCGTCAGCGGATGTCTGAGCAATCCGAGAATTGCTGACAATGGACATGTTACAACATCAGCTCCTGCACGAGCAGATTCAACTATCTGTCTGGAACTTCTGATTGATGCGGCCAGTATAGAAGTTTCATATCCCTGAATAGTATAGACTTCGGCTATTTCCCGGATGAGCGCCATACCATCCCAATTGATGTCATCCAGACGACCGATAAAGGGAGATAAATAGGTCGCGCCGGCTTTAGCTGCCAGAATCGCCTGGCCCGTCGAGAATACAAGTGTGCAGTTAGTGCGGATATTATGATTGCGAAACCAATTGAGTGCTTTTACACCATCCTTGATCATGGGTACTTTGACAACTATGTTCGGTGCAAGGTCTGCCAGTACCCTGCCTTCATCAATAATGCCCTGGAAATCAGTAGAAATCACTTCAGCACTTACGTCTCCATCCACGATTGCGCAAATTGCACGGTAATGGTTATTAATATTTTCCACACCTGTGATACCCTCCTTGGCCATCAGGGATGGATTGGTGGTCACACCATCGAGTATACCAAGCTCGGCAGCCTCCTTGATCTGGTCAAGATTGGCTGTATCAATAAAAAACTTCATCCGGAGTTGCTTTAAGGGAAATGAAAAAGTGAGAAATCATATCGCACCGCTCAACTTTCTACCCTTGCTGCATTTCTGCCCTGGGGGAGTTTGAAAGGAGCTGGTCGTATGACTCTCACTCCCTGCAAATGTACGTCATTCTATCTTATTCCTGTTCTTCAAGTCCAAGGATCTCGTCATGATGCCGTCTCCACCACGGTAGATCAGGGAAATTAGCCTTCAAAACGACCGGCACTTTCTGTATGGGGTGGATAAATTCCATTTGCCGGCAGTGAAGCATAAAGGCATTCGGATCATTCATGGATTGACCTCCATATTTCACATCTCCAAATATCGGACTACCAATTAATGCCATATGCACGCGCAATTGATGGGATTTCCCGGTGATGGGATGTAGCCGGATCAGGTAAAAACGATCGATTTTACCCAATGTCTTGTATGTCGTCCGGGCTTTTACAGCCCCTATCCGTTCCCCTTTCACGATCTCTACGATGTTTTTATTTCGGTCCTTATACATCCAGTTGGTCAGATCTGCTTCATATGGATCCGGCAGGTTGGTGACGAAAGCGAGATAGGTCTTGTCAATTTTGCGGTCTGCAAAGAGTTGCCGCATCCGGTCTTTTCCTTTAGACGTTTTGGCGAAAATTAAAGCACCGCTGACTGGCCGATCTAACCGGTGGCAGGATTGCAGAAATACATTTCCCGGCTTTTGATATTTCTCTTTAATGTATTCCCTCAGGATTTCTTCCAGGCTGGTGTCACCCGTATTGTCCGTATGAACGAGCAACCCATTCGGCTTGTTAATGGCGATGAGGTGGTTATCTTCATAGATAATTTCTAGATCTCGTTTAGCCATTTCGCAAATACGTTGTTTTCAGTTCTGACAGATGGATGTGACACTTGGTTTTTCTCCCTGCCCCAATGATACTTACATGTTTGCGGCTTTGGTCAATCAATGGATTGATACTGACGGGCTGAGCTTTCATGTCCATATGGAAGATGTCGAACAATTAAATGAATGGGCCGGTTTAGGACATCTTGATGTAACGAAGATGAGCTTTCATCGGGCCATGAACCTCGAAGATACATATCAGCTCCTTTCTTCCGGAGCTGCATTAGGCGTAGGTTGTGGACCCATTTTGATTTCTTCA
>JBBREG010000212.1:0-6848 GCA_038203125.1 Chitinophagales bacterium | reverse complement strand
GCATTTTTTCCATATTAAACAGTCGGGCGCTATCCAGGAAATTAAATCCGGAGATCCAGTGACCACTCTTAGGATTCCATGGTTCGTTGCCTTGTTCTCCATTTTCCCTGCCTGCAAAATTCCACATGAAATATCGCCAGTACATCCAGCCGACCTGATAGCGGAAGAAAAACTCAAGGTTGAACGCCATGGTCGGTTTTCCATTCTCATCCCCCATCCATCGTTGGTACAATGCAGGGCGATTGCCGTCACTGTGGCTGATACGGGGAAATAAAATTTTATCCTCGTCCCGATAGATGTATGAAAGTTTCTGATCCACAACTTCATAACGATCCCCTACGATTCCATAGCGGTCATCTTTTTCGGTGTCGACAGGTTCAGCCTGGTAATGTGGACCACGCAATAAGGGTCGTTCGCCATATTGTTCGCGGTTGAGATAAGGGATCAGACGCATCGGATCTGACGGTGCGTTCATATTGATCGGCGTATTCGCATTGGCGCGAATGACAACGACACCAATGGTTGAGAAACTGATCACGAGTAAGATGAGGGAAACGAAGATCCGTTCAGCAAGCCCATTATTATTTTTGCGGGCCCATCGGATCGCAAAGTAGGAAGCAGCACCCAAGATCAAAATGGTCGGAAATATTCCACTATGGATTGGAAGTCCGAATGAATTGACCATGAGAAGTTCCATGCTGGCCCAGAGGGATGGCACACCCACGATGATCAGCTTTTGCACGATGGGGATCATCAGGGCACCTCCGATCATCGCCAGGACGAGGCCGCCGAAGCTGAAGGATTTATATTTTTTGAAATAATACAACAGCCCCAGCGCAGGGAATGTAAGTAGGCTGAGCAGGTGGACTCCGATCGAAAGGCCTGCTACATAAATGGCCAGGATCAGCCATTTGTCGGCATCGGAAGAATCTTCCATCCCATACCATTTTACAGCTGCCCATACAGTCATGGTGGTAAACATGGTGGACATAGCGTACACTTCACCTTCTACTGCACTGAACCAGATGGATGTGCAGAAAGCTGTAGCCAGACCGGCTGCCAGACCGGCGCCGCTGGTGACCCATCTTTGCTCAGTTGTCAGTGACTGATCTCTCCCTACCATGGACAGGCGGGCGAAGACAATCGTGATCCATGCGACGAAGGCGGAGGCCAGGGCAGTGCAGGCTGCGGACATTAGGTTGATAGAAAATGCGATGTCTTCGGGGTTGTTGCTGAGGATATCAGCAACCCAGGTGAAAACGCGACCTATTAATAAGAACAAAGGGGCTCCTGGTGGATGTACGACCTGGAGCTTGTAGGCTCCCAGGACAAATTCGCCACAATCCCATAAGCTGCCGGTGGGTTCGACACTGAAACAATACACCACGAAGGCGATCGCAAAGACGATCCAACCTGTGATGACAGCAAATCTTTTATCGTTATTCATAGATCCGGTATATCATCCTGGAATCAGGATGTCATGATGTGAATTTTAATCGGTAGAAAATGTAACGTGCATTGGTGTATGGACAGGGGTGATGAGTTGACTTTCACTGCACATGAGGGCAAAAGTAAGAAAATAGAATCCAGTCGCGGGGCGGGTTAGGAGAGATTAGGGATTTTTAACCTTGGTGTTGATTTCGGGAGGTTTGGAAGGGAAAAGTATCCTGATTTGGTTGAGTTTTTTGCCTATGATCTTTTTATGCCTTGGACAGATGGAATAATAGGTAGTTGGGTAAACATCTTCTCCTGTGATGACTCCCAGTATTTTGAGGAATTTGAAATGTTGGGAAACCGTGGGGGTGGAAAGCATGATTTGTTTTCGGATGACGCGGAAGGAGGTGGTTCCGTGATCATGGAGATATTCGAGGATAATTCTGCGGGCCGGGTGGCTGAAGCATTTATCGTAGAAGGCTTGTTTGAATAGATCTTTTGGGAAGAGGTGGGCTTTGGAGGAGGCCATGATAAAAGGATTTAACTGGTGGGAAAATCCGGATCAGATGGGAGCTATGATTGTGGAACTGGAGAGTGGCAGTGGTGGGGAAAGGCTGCCATGCGATGGGTGAAAATTAGGGGAAAAAATGAGGTTTTGGAATAAAATGTGAATATACTTCAGTATTAAGAAAATTTATTATTTGTAAATTTGGCTTAATCACCAACTTACCTCAAAAAACAAACAATTTTACGAATCAATTTTTGCCCTGTTTTGACCCCCTTTTTAACTAACATTAAAACCATCAGCTACTCCATTTTTTCAATACATACTCACCTATCAAAATGCGAAAGTCTTCAATCCCATATTTCGATTCTAACCAAATCCCTCCTCTTCATTTCCTTTCCTCGAAGGACGCAAGCATTCCCCCGAAATGAATCCGGCCTTATCTATACTTCTCTCCATTTTTTACCTCCTCATTCCACTATTTTCCTGGAGCCAAAAACCCGAACAAGCCAACCTAGTCCCCAATCCAGGCTTCGAAGAATTCTCAGACACTCCCTCCGGATGGTATTATTCCGGAAAAGATTTCTCGCGGGTCTCTTTGTACTGGACTTCCCCTACTGCAGCCTCACCCGACTTGTATGCTCCTAACGTCAACGTACCCAAAACCTGGAAAGACGTCGGCTTTGGAAATACTAAATCCTTTGAGGGAAGATCGCACGCAGGCATGACCATTTATGGATGTGATCAGGGCAAACCCCACTGCCGCGAATATGTCCAGGTCCAACTCACCGAACCACTCGTGCCTGGCCAACGATACGGTTTCTCCTGTCAGTTGGCCCACCTCCAGCGATCTGTTTTCGTGCGCAACATCGAAGTCGTTTTTTCAGAAAATGAAATCGAAGAAGCTTCCACAGGACCTTTGCTGCAACAACCCACCCTGGTTCTCAATCGATGGATTCCATCCGATGGAAAGTGGTATCGGTGGACAGGTCAATTCGTTGCTAATCAAACAGCTTCTTTTCTGGTGATCGGAAATTTCAACACAGATGAAAACAGCCAGATTAAGATGCCGTGGAAAAGTGATATCCGCTTTGGCTATTATTATGTGGACGATGTGAGATTATTTAAAATTCCCCCGATCATACTCCCACCACCCAATGATTCTCCGCTGGCCAATTATATTCCCAAGGAAGGTGGTATCGTCAATCTGAGCCGGATTTATTTTGAGCATGATCGTACTGATTTTATGCCCCAGGCTCTAATTCAGCTTAAGCAACTCCTGGAATTTTTAAATCGGTATCCGGAGATGAAAGTGGAAATCCGGGGGCATACCGACAATGTGGGATCGGTGGACTACAATCAAAATTTATCCGAGAGAAGATCGGCTGCCGTGGTGAAATGGCTGGTGGTCAAAGGGATTGATCGTCAACGTCTTGTTTCGTCAGGTTTCGGTAACCGCGATCCGCTGGCCAACAATGATACCTCGATGGGGCGGAGTAAAAACAGGAGAGTGGAAGTTAAAGTCGTCAGCCTGTAGAAACAGATTGACCCAAAAATCTTAAACTTGTCCCGTGGGAAAACTGAAACCCTATCTGGAAAAAGGAAGACTGGAAGCCGGCTGCGATGAAGCAGGTCGAGGTTGTTTCGCTGGACCCGTTTTTGCGGCATCAGTGATACTTCCGATTGGTTTCAGATGTCCGGGGCTGAATGATTCAAAGCAACTTACACGTGAAGAACGTGAGGAGTACCGTGTCATCATTGAAAAGAATTCCATTGCCTGGGCCGTCGCACGCATCGAAGCTCCCGTCATCGATCGTATAAATATTTTACGTGCATCCATTCAGGCTATGCATAATGCACTGCGATCTCTTGTCATTCGTCCTCAATTTATTCTGGTAGATGGCAATCGATTCTATCCGTACGAAGACATTGATCACCAGTGTGTCATTCAGGGTGATGGGCGATATCGCTCGATAGCGGCCGCTTCCGTTTTGGCCAAGACACATCGGGATGAATACATGCGCAACCTGCATGAGACATACCCTCTTTATGGCTGGCATCAAAACAAAGGATACGGTACAGAATTTCATCGCAATGCTATCTCAGCAATTGGACTTACTCCTGAGCATCGGAGGAGTTTCAGTTTCGCGAAGATTACGCAATTGGAGCTGTTTGAAGAGGAACTTGTGGTTCAACGATCTTTAGTAGAATCCGGTATTTGAGCTCACCGAAACATGATTTCGAGCTCATTTTACTTCATTTTTGAGCTCAATTTTCTACTCTCATGAGCTTTAATTTGTTTTAAGCTCACAAAATTTCAAATTAAGATTAATATTCATCCCTTTCCCAAGGTTAAAACCTGAGGCTAATAAACAGATTACTGACAACTCACAACTCACTTACCTCTCTTGAAAAATGCAATGATGATACCTCCAGTCCTTTATTTAGATAAAGCCTGTAAGCATCTTTGCGATTAAATCCTGAATCCAGCGAGATGGTATCATAGTTGTGTTCCCTCACAAAGTCCTTTAACCGGTCCAGAAGTGCACCTGCATATCCCTTGCGGTGATGTGCTGAATGTGTGACAAGGTCATCAATATAAAGGGTCTTACCACTATATAAAAAATGTATCGTCCTGTATCCCGCCAATGCGTACGCCATCGTTTCATCTCCGATAAATATTATCTCA
This sequence comes from Chitinophagales bacterium, assembly GCA_038203125.1. Lineage (GTDB taxonomy): Bacteria > Bacteroidota > Bacteroidia > Chitinophagales > Saprospiraceae > Opimibacter. The sequence goes on along the minus strand of JBBREG010000212.1, from coordinate 2,220 downwards.
TATCCTTCTGCAAATTGTTTCTCCAGCATAGGCTTTAATTCCTCAGCATTACGATGGGGTCGCAATTCAAGCAATGCAGGAATCAAAAGTTCGATGTGACTTTTTGTGGCCTTGATGATATCCATGTATTAGGTTATAAGGTTATGAGGTTAGGTTATAAGGTTATAAGTTTATGAGGTTATGAGGTTAGGTTATAGGGTTATGGGGTTATAATGTTATGAGGATATAAGGTTATGAGGATATTTAGCGCTCTATTTGACTTTTATAAGCCTATAAACCCATAATCTTCTTTGCCAATAATAAGCAACCGAACCAATCCTGAGTGATTACTTGTGATTCTTCACTAGCAACTCGTCACTTGTAACTCGTAATTCGTACGTCTTAATTGATTCCCGCTACACTGACCGTTCCGATCAGGTTTTCAAGAGTTGGTGATGTCACACCTCCTCGATTTTCGATCGTGATGGCATATACTTCCGTGCCTTCAACATAAGTCACTTCGAGTAGACCATCCGTCGGAGCATCAAACACATTAAGTGGTGCGGGTGGCTGATTGGCCTTGATGGACCACAACTGATATTGATGATTAGCCGCGATCTCTGGCAGATTGCGCACTTGGATAAATGTCCGCTTTGAAGATGGATTGATGTGGAGGTATAGATCCGTGCCGGCAAATCCAGGAGCTGCCTGGAAATTTAGAATGCGGTTAGCAGGCTGTGTAAGTTGTCTGAGCAGATCAAGCTGATGTGTCAGATCTTCTGTATTAGTCTGACAGGTGTCGCGGACGAGCTGGATTTCTCTCTGAAGGACAGTCGCCTCATTATTTTTCTGATAGTATAGGTACCCCAATACCAGAGCGCCTATACCCAGGAGAGCGGCAATAAATCCCCAGGGACTACCTCCTCGAGGTGGGGCCTGAGTTGAAATGGCACCCTCTTTACGGATTTCTTCGAGGATACGTTCTTTCACACCGGCCGGTGCCTTGATGGCAGCAGCAGATGCGTAAATTTCAAGTGTATTTTCAATTTCCCGGAGATCCGATCTAAGTTCGGGGTGGCTCGTGAGATACCCTTCCACCTCCGCCTTTTCGGCAGGGGAGAGCTGGTCCAGCACGTAGAGCTCCAATAATCCCGATGACTTAATTTCTTCTATATCCACTTTGCTATTAATAAAATGCTTCTAAGCCCTGGTCCATCCAGGAAGTATTTTTTTTCATCCTTAAGCTGATCCCTCAAATCGGAAATGGCTTTGCGTAATCTCGTCTTTACCGTCCCAAGAGGCATACCCAGCGTGTCGGAGATTTCCTGCTGCGTATATCCTTTCAGGTAGGCGTATTCCAGTACGATTCTACAGTTTTCATCCAGGCTGGAGAGTAGCCTGGTGGCGTCAATGTTGTTTCCTTCTGTTGTTCTTGTTTCGCCTCTATATACGACCTCATCGACCGAAACAGTTTTTTGTTTGGCCTGATAAGTTTTGAGTCGTTTCTGATCCAGGGCTGTGTTACGGGCTATAACACCCATCCAGGTGAAAAAAGTGCCTTTGGCGGCGTCATACCCATCAATATTCTGCCAGATTTTGAGCATCGAACGCTGGAGTGCATCTTCCGCCAGCTGATCATCTCCCAGAATACGGTTGATGATACCAAAGAGACTATCGGAAAACTGGTCGTAAAGGAGGGACATGCCTCTCTCATTACGAGACTTCATGAGTTGTATGATTTCCGGGGTCGTGATACGGATGGTCTTTAGGAAAAGCGAACTTAAGTCTTTATTCTAGCTTTTTACTCCTCACGGTCGGCATTCTGATATTTTTCTGAAAGCCGCCTGGGCGCTACCTTACAATATGCACAAGTGAGCGCATCCCGGAACAGCGTCTTTCTGACCCCGGATAAACGTATAACTTATAGTATAATGGGTTTGTATGTTGGGTTTATAATTTGGGTTTATGGGGTTATAGGTTTATGGCAAATAAGGTTATATGCTTATAAGGTTATGTGCTTATAAATTTGTGAATAGGGATTCAAAAAGTTTCTTTTTGAAATTGATGTTGCAAAGTACCTTTCATAATCTAATAACCCAATAAGCTAATAAGCCTGGTCCTAAAAGTCATATCCTTATATCCCAATAAATTAATAAGCCAAAATGGTAATAACCTTATAACCCTATAAACTAATAACCCTATAAACTGATAACCCTATAAACTGATAAACTGATAACCCAA
>JBBREG010000211.1:0-6862 GCA_038203125.1 Chitinophagales bacterium | reverse complement strand
CAATGCTGGTTCTACTTGTGCAATACACAACCCTGTATACAATATGCATATCACCACTCCAAATAATATCCTCTTGAGCTGCATAAATAGGTGTGTACGTAAACCTTTGTTGCGAATAAGCTAAAACGATCATTACATCCTGACGAATCTCTTCATCACTTTTTCTTCACTGATTACTATTTCCAGGACATACATCCCTTTCTCCAGATACGACACGTCAATGGTTCGTTGCCCGACGTTGAGCAAATGTCGTCCCGCAACTTTTCCGTCCAATGAATACAGGGTACAAGACAATGGCGCTGTAGTTGAAATCTCTCCACGAATATTCAAAACAGACGTTACCGGATTTGGATAAATAGAAATCCTGGCGGCGGTTTCAGATTCCTTGATGCCGGTTATGATTGATATCGAAAAATAAATGGTATCCGCATCACATCCATTACCCGAGATAAGAAAAGCCGTATAGTCTCCATCGGTATACGTATGGTCAGGATTGGTTTCAGTGCTGGTCTCGCCATCTCCAAATACCCAAAGGTAGTGTGTCGCTCCCGATGAATTATTACTAAACGATACAAAGCCATCCTGATACGTAAACGTTGCATCTGCTACCACTGAAATAGGCGTACTAGTTCGCGCTGAGTCTGCAATTCCCTGGCTCATATTGTAATAAGTACCGCTTGGCGATGTCTGCAGGATAAGTGTCCGCACCATATAATCATAAATTCCCGGGCTAACACAGGTATCAGTAAAAGAAGTCGAAGTCAAAGGAACTGTATTTAACCTTGCGTAACCTTCATCATTTTCGCGTCTGTAGATATGATAACCAATAACCTGTTCGGGAGAGGCTGTCCATGTAATATCAACCTGTGATCCATTCGCCTGGGCAATGACATCGGATATCGGTGCTACTATGTCATTTCGCAATGTTGGATCACCCATAAATGCCATGTGTACTACACGGGCGCCAAAATTGAAAAAATAGATTCCATTATTGTTTTGTGAAAGCCTGACATCATAACCAATATGTTCACCTAGTCCCATGTGATGAAATTGCCAATGCGGGCGTCCGCTCCACACATTCGTAAGTGCTCTTCCCTTCGCCAGGGGTGCACGTAAAAAATTATCGGGTGTATCCCAATCACCGAAGTATGAGCCAAACAACATGGTAAAAACTGTTTGCACATTTCCTATTGCAAAATCATTGGTCGTACCGACACCACCTGCTCCCTGGTACCATCCTCCTCCACATCCATATGACCAGAGGTAACTACTATCATTAAGCGTTGGAAAATATTTGGCAGAGAATACATTGTCTTTGCCTACGAGAGGTGCTGCATTTTTAAAGCCACTTGCTGCAAATGCTTCACCTGAGAAATATCCAAAATTGTCATCGACTAATGCACGATGAACAGGCTTAAATATTTTATGGCGGTACTCATGATCTTTATCGAGGTAGTTACGCAACATCTCTTCTTCTGTCAATCCAATAGATGGCATGTTGAAAAAATCAACTCGTCCGATCTGCAGCTCAAGATCGGATGGAAATATGCCCTGATCAAATTTTCCATCTTCGGGAACATTGTGATTTCTCGGATCAATGGCGGTCGTATTATTAATAGTATTGTCCGTCCAAATTCCATTGACGTCCGCATAATAAACATCGGCGGGATAGGCACCGGTATGATCACCATGCCCATCCACATTTATTTCACCGCTATATGGCACAGGAACCCGGCCGAGAAGCAAGACCGCTTTTGTGTTCAACGGATCCTGGCTATATGAATCCTGTATCAGCATCCTGACTATATTCACTTTCATCGTAGGAGGTACTACATGTCGTATCACCTTCCATCCATCTCCCTCAAAGTCCTTCTGTAATCGATCAATTTCTACTGTCAGGGCATCAGCAAATGTGCTGTCAATCACCAGAATGATATTGCCGCGTTTTTCTATCAACGGCACTTTGATACCTGAATTTATATATCCGTCTCCTGTATAAGTTGCTGCCTGTTTGAAAACCCTGTACTCATAGGATATACCCACACTTACAGCCGTATCGACAAATGAATTTTCCGAACCAGGGACTGTTCTATAAACAGCGCCCCAGGAAGTAGCATTCTTTAATTTCCGATAGATAAAATGGTTTGTGGCGGAAGTGTCCGGCACCCAGTTTAATTCAATACGCGGTGGGACTTCCTGGACTACAGCCGATATTTCAACACTGGCGCTTCGACTGGACTGACTGTAGATAGAAGACAGATTAATGGCAAGGGCAAGAATGAGTAGCGTTCTTAGCATATTGGCGTGTTTGGGGAATCAAGATAGAAAAAACGGATTAGAGCGTGGAGCATAGAGCATGGAGTGTGGAGTGTGGAGTGTGGTGCATGGGGCATGGGGCGTGGAGCACAGACTCACGATTCACCCTTCGACTCCCTTCAGTGCAAGCGAGTCACAACTCACCACTCACGATTCACGCCATTCACACCTGCACTTTATTCAAAACATTAAAAAACTCATCTTTTCGACTGCGTGCAAGTTGAATTTGTGCTCCGTCACGCATCAGTAGATAATTTTCAGCCTTGACAAATTTGCGGACCTCCTTGAGATTGATAAGATGTGATTGATGGACACGATAGAATCCATAATCCGTCAGCAGAAATTCAAAGTCCTTGATAATCTTGCTCACCATGACGGGCTTGTGATCCCGCAGAAATAATTGTGTGTATGCTCCCTGAGCTTCACACCGGATAATATCACGTATGCGGACAAATTCAACTGCTTCTGATGTGGAGACGAGCAGCACCGGATCTTCATTAGGATTCTTAAGGTTGGTCAGGAGATTCTGAATTTTATAAGAATCTTCATCCTGTTTATTGGCAGGACTTGCTTTTTTGACAGCGGCCTTTAGCTCTTCGATATCAATAGGTTTTAATAAATAATCAATAGCACTAAATTTAAATGCCTTCAATGCATAGTGATCATAGGCGGTGGTGAATATCACAGAAGGATTCTCCCCATTCATTTTATCAAGGACATCAAACCCTGTCCCGCCATTTATCTGGACGTCCAGGAATATAATGTCAGGGTGGTGGGCCTGGATAGCCTGAATGCCTGTCGCCACTGAATCCGCTTTTGCAACGACTTCTACCTCGGCGCAATACGTTTTTAATAAATTCTCCAGCACGATCCGGCTTCTTTCTTCATCTTCAATGATAACGGCTTTCATAGCAGGTAATTTTTTTCTGATTAATCCATGGGTAACGTGATCTCCACACGAGTGCCTAATGGCTGATGCAAACGATCATATAAGTCAGTAATCTTAAAAGGCTGATGTCCATTCGTATTTTGCAAATGTCGAAGTCTTTCTTCAACAATCGAAAGACCTTTACTCACATGTGTCTTGGACTCTGCATATTTCATTTTCTGGGACGCTTCTCTTCCGATGCCATTATCTTCTACTGTAATGAATAGCTGGTCACCGTCCGTTTTTATTTCTACACAAAGATGACCTGGTGTGGTTTTTTTCAACAACCCATGGCGAATCGCATTTTCTACCTGAGGTTGAATGAAAAAAGGAGGTATCTCGGCTGAATGAATATTTAATTCAGGCGCAACTTTAATCTCATAGGTAAATTTATCCGGGAAACGCATATTTTCCAATTCAAGATAATCTTCGATGAGATTAATTTCTTCATATAAGGGAATCCTGCTTTGTGCAGACATATTTAATACGGTGCGCAAAATCCTGGAGAAGCGGGTTAAATATTTCATCGCTCCTTCCGTGTCATGCACGATGATAAATTGCTGTATGGAATTCATAGAGTTGTAGATGAAGTGAGGATTCATCTGTGCCTGCAATGCTCGTTTCTCCAGTTCCATGATCTGTCGGCTGATATCAGACTCTTTACGCTGACGGTTTTCTACCAGCTTCTCCCGATATTTAATATACCAATAGATCGCAACCACCAGCATGGATATCAGCAGTATCCGGAACCAATGCGTCAGGTAAAAAGGTGGTGCCACAAAAATCGGAATGATCAGATCCTGCACTGACCATATTCCATCAGGAGTCGATGCTTTCACATGAAATATATACTTACCTGGTTTTAGATTTGAAAAAAGTACACTGCGTTGGTTACCTAATTCTACCCATTCCTCATGCAATGGCTCGAGGCGATACATATATCGAATATTTTCCTGATCAGTATAATGCATGCCTGAGAATTTTATTTCTATCAGATCATCATTATAAGAAAGGTGATATGTATCAGCAGCCAGATGTGACTCAGATTTTCCTTGCCTAATCGTATTAAATGATATCAACCTGAGCATCGGTGCTGAGGCATTATTCCTCAGCTCATGGGGATCAAAAAAATCGACACCATTTTTTCCGCCAAAATAAATAATACCATTAGATGAATACTCTTTGGCACGGTCGTAATAGCCAGCATTGATAAGTCCATCTTCAAGGCCGTAATTGACAATGCTATGCTGCGTAATATCAAATGAAGAAACACCAGATTGCGTAGCCATCCATAAAACATCCTGATCATCCAGGACGAGTGAACATACATAGTCACTTTTCAAACCATGCCTGTGATTGTACGTGTGCATTCGTTCAGTCGCAGGATCAAATCTCGCGAAACCATTATCCGTAGCTAGCCAAAACATACCTTTGCGATCAATTAGAATATCATTGACTGAAGAACTGGGCAGCGAAGTGGTATCGCCATATAGCGGAAGAAAATTTCGCAACTCACCGGTCTCTGGATTTAACCTTCCCATTCCTTTATTATCACTTCCAAACCATATCAAACCATTTGCATCTTCAACCATCACCTGAACAAAATTCCGGCCATCATTCATGAAAGAAGGAAGTTTGTAGGTCTTCACTACGCCACTATCTTCGGAAAACAGATGTAGCCCCGCAATGCCACCCATCCAAATCCTTCCTTTAGAATCTTCCATGGCACTTCTGTTGGTACCTATAACTTCGTGATTCCTGATCATTTTATTTTCCGTATCCAGCACCACGATCCTCCCAAAGCAAACGAGTAGCGTATGCCCGTTACGCAGGGCGACTAATTCTACAATATGATTTTCCGGAATAAATTCGTCCGCATTTTCTTCAGAAGACATCAATACGGTTTGAAAATTTTTTCGATCTACTCTGACCAATCCCTTCTCCCGGTAAGAGAAATAATAAAAGTCTTCATTGACATGGATAGTGCGATTGGACTGATGAAAATTATATGGATGCTCATAATGGTGAAATCCTTTGGGGTAAGCATACTTGTACAGTCCTTCTCCCAACAGCCATACCATTCCACTTTTATCCACAAACGGAGTTCTGAAAAACCGTTCGTAATTAATGTCATTTGTAAACTTACTTTGAAAAAATAAAGTAGAATCCCTAAAATCGTAGCCATATGCCTGATCACCAAATATAGTTACCCATATTCTGTTATCATGATCAAAAACAAATTCAGCTTCTCTGAAAGTTGTATCAAATGGAATACCCCTGAAGACTGTAAAATGACCTGGACTGGATTCATAATACAAACGATCTTTCCTATCGATGCAACTGACCCACAATCTTCCGGCCCTGTCATGCCCAATCATATTAATTGCATTTTGTGGAAGACCTACAAAATCATCCGGGCAATTCACTCGTTTATTTTTTGCATCAATCCGATACATCCCTTTTCCTGTGCCTACATACATCGTACTATCCTTTCCCGTCAGCAGGGTAGTAACATCGACAGGAAACTCACAATGTTGGTCAGAGACTATATCTGTGGAATCGAGCCGGATAAAAGAATTGTGTTCTTCGCGAAGGATCACGAGACCTTCATTTGTGGCAAGCCACATGAATCCGTTGCCGTCTTCTGCTATCTCAGCGATATTCATCGTATGATGCGCGATTGTATCATTCACCCAACGAAGAAAGCGATATGCCGTTTTCGAGGGATTTGACAAATTAACCCCGTGGCCGTAACTGCTCACCCACAGCCGCCCCTTTGAATCTTCATACAGATTTAGCAGGAATTTACCGGACAAGGTGGTCGAATCTGTAGGCTCATGGCGGTATGTCACCACATCATATCCATCAAACGTCGCAAGTTCATTGGCACTGGCAATCCACAACATGCCATCCCTCGCCTGGATCACTTTGCGAACCGAATTATTGGGCAAGCCATCTTCGTCGGTAAAACGACTAAATGAAATCTGCTCAGGTTGAGCCCTTAGTGACATACTCTGTCCCAGGAAGATCAATACCAACAAAAGGGAGAGCATCGTTTTTAAAGGCTGCATAGCATTCACCAAAAGAAGTAGAAAGCAAATTACAGAATATGGAAACCATGGATGCCCTGATCTTGCATCCTGAACCTCACATTTGGTATTTGGTGGCTCCGGGTTAATATTTGATTACGACTTTAGGGATTAAGCGGGTCTACTGGGCCTAACCTCGATCTTGCTGGGCAGCGTCCGGGGATTCATCTTAAGCAGATCGATGACCATCTGACCAATGTCTTCGGGTTGGATTTTCCAGTCATCCTGATCAGAGGGGATGTGGTCATTAAAATAGGTAGCAACAGAACCAGGCATAATAGTGGACACCTTGATATCATATTTCCGCAGGTCGAGCATCACGGCCTGGGTAAATCCGACGAGACCAAATTTGCTGGCGTTGTATGCGGCGCCATTGGCAAAAAAGTTAGTGCCGGCAAGGCTGGCAATGGTGATGAAATACCCTCTTGATGCCTTCAGGCTGTCGACTGTGGATTTAATTGTATTGAATACGCCCGTGAGATTGATATCAATTACTTCCTTCCACTTGTCAAGAGACATTGTGTCAATC
>JBBREG010000210.1:0-6879 GCA_038203125.1 Chitinophagales bacterium | reverse complement strand
GGCTACAGGCATTGAAGCGCTCAGGGAGGTAAACTTTACCATTAAACCCGGAGAGAAAGTCGCCATTATCGGAAGGACTGCATCAGGCAAATCCACCATAGCTGATCTGATCCTCCGGATGTATGATCCAACCTCAGGAAGGATCCTAATCGATGGAGTACCGCTTCAGGATTACGATATCAAATCCTTGCGGGACCAGGTTGCGTATGTGCCTCAGGATGTGTTCCTGTTTTCTGATACGATTGAAGCCAACATCAAATTTGGAGCACCCAATTCTAACTTAGATGAGGTAGAACAATATGCGAAACATGCCTCTGTGTATGATGACATTGTATCGCAGCCGGATGGTTTCCAGACCCGGATTGGGGAGCGGGGTATCACGCTTTCCGGAGGTCAAAAACAGCGTATATCCATTGCCCGGGCCCTTATAAAACATCCTCACCTGGTCATCCTGGACGATTGTCTTTCTGCGGTTGACACACATACGGAGCATATGATTGTTGACTTCCTTAACCGGGAACTGGCAAACAAGACTGCCATTATGATCACCCACCGGATCGTGGGCATCCTGGAATATGACAAAGTCATCGTCATCGATCAGGGACGAATTGTGGAGCAGGGTACCCATGAAGAACTCACCAACCTGCAAGGTCTGTATTACGAACTATGGCAGCAACAACTCATCTCTAACCTCGAGGAAGAGGACGTCGTGGGATAATTCCACTCCGGCCGGCGTTATTAGGAAATTTCAATTATAAACTTAGATTTGTATAATAAATATTTGAGGTATGTCGACTAACGATTCCAGATTTGAAAATGTCTACTCCAAAAAAGTAAAAGCAGGGAGCAGGCGGACGTATTTTTTCGATGTTCGTAAGACACGTGGTGAAGATTTTTACATTACGTTAACCGAGAGCACCAAGAAGCATAATTCAGACAGCTATGAGCGGCACAAGATCTTTTTGTACAAAGAAGATTTTAACCGGTTTTTGACTTCATTGCAGGAAGTCGTGGATCATGTGAAGGTAGATCTCATGCCCAATTACGACTACGAGGAATTTGACCGCAAGCAGGCAGAATGGGAAGCAAGTAATCAGAACAACGGCGAAATTACCAGCACCGACAACAATAACACCGAGCATTCTGACGGTGAGGATATGGCCTGGTAGTACCCGGTTATTTCCTTCTTACGTCACCACCTTACCATTTTTGGATCATCATATTTTCGGCACCACCCAACCAGGTGGTAGTTAAAACATATTGACCCGGGATCAGAGTGGAAATATTCAATTCTATTCTTGCTTTTGGCTCTGCCATGACCTTCGACCATACCTCTTTTCCTTCCAGATTAAATATCCGGAATTCTGCATTTTCGATCGGTTTTAGAATATCTACAATCAGCGCATGAGTCGCAGGGTTGACCACTTTAATGGTTGATGATGTATTTGACGGGATAATCGTCCGGATCGGGGATGCAATATGTTTGCCATCCAGCTCAATAAAATCAATGCGGTATAAATAACGCTGCCGGGGCAAGACATTTTCATCCAGAAAGGAATAATTGATTTCACTTTCTTCAAGTTTTACTTTGCCTATCGGCTGAAATGATTTGCCACCATCCGCAGAACGATAGATTTCAAATTTATTGCCAAAAGATGCGTCTGCCACTGACCAGTTAAGTTGTACATCTTCATCTTTTCGCACAGCTTCAAAAGAAAGGAAATCAATGTCGAGAGATTGTTGAGTGAGCTCGAGTACATAGAGGCCATATGTCTGATCGGAAGCCAGAATGATGCCGGAAGGTAAATATGGATACACGCCCCAGCATCCTTCATATCCAAAATAGTCCGTGTTGTCGGGGTAGGTATCCAGATAAGCAATGCGCTCGATATTCGTCGGATCGGAAATGTCATACACCTGGACACCATCGTGATAGTATGCCAGATAGACAAGGTCTCCCAGGATAAACGGATTGTGCACGATGCTTGATCCGGGAGCCGATGCTCCCAATAGTTCAGAATAAAAAGTAGTGATATCATCTGTGGATATGTCCTCCATCGTGTCGATATCCACAAGCTTGACATCTGAACCATGCGTCTCGTCAACCATCACCAGAAATGTGGCATCTTCATTCACCCAACTGGAATGATTATAACCGGCTTCCTGATAATTTTCTATAGATGCAATGGGAAAAATATTATTCACATTATTCACACTATACATGCTGAGCTTATGCAAACTGCCATGACTGCAGTAGGCGATCGTGTCGCGGACATGAATATCATGAACGTATCCTCCACCTATAGAAGTCAGTGAAAGAGATCTTAATAAGGTGGGAGCAGCAGGGGTTTGGAGATTCAGAATGATGATTCCTGAGCTTTGAGTGTTTGGTCCGGCAGCATACAAGCGTGCGTGTTCTGTGTCGATGTATATGTTATGCGACCTGTTCCAGAACTGGTTAGATTGATACACTTTCGTGACGGTAGTGGGAACCTGGCTTAGATCAAAAACGATCAGTCCTGAATCACCTTCATCAGCCGATGCATATGCGTAGTTCTGATACGTTTTGAAGTCACGCCACAGTGATCCATTAGTGGTTCCGTTCAAATTGGTGACGGGATGCGTGTGTATTAATACGGGATTTGCCGGAGAGGTGACATTATAAAAAAAGATGGCTTCTATGCCACCGATGATCGCTACCTCTGTACCATTGGTAGGATGTTTAAAGCCCCATACATCGTTGTACTTAGCTCCTGAACGTACGGGCAAATTGGGAATTACTTCATTCGCCAAAAGAGTCATGTTAAACGAACTCTGACCGTTCGCAAAAAGGGGGAGAAAGCAAAGAAGGAATAGACATTTTCTCATAGAATAGCGATATAAATAAGAGATGATGCCGGCTTTTCGGCGGTAAATATCCGGAAAATAATGGGTATTAATACAACGCAGATGCCGTATCAACGACATAATCCACCATCTCGTCGTGAATGTCGAGATGAAAGACCCACCGTAGTGTTTCTTTATCCACGGGGGCGCAGAATATGTTCTTTTCTGCAAGTCTGGCTGCCACCTCGGTCGAAGTAAGGTGATCGGCTACCCTGAAGATGACAATGTTCGTTGACACCGGATTGACGGACTTGACCCAGGGTGCGGCTACCAGCATCTGACCACAAATACGTGCACGACGATGGTCTTCCCGTAATCGTTCGACATGATGATCCAGGGCATAGATGCCGGCAGCCGCGAGATATCCGGTCTGCCGCATACCACCACCCATAACCTTTCTTACACGCCTGGCATGAGCAATCATTTCTTGTGTGCCAGTCAACACGGACCCAACCGGAGCTCCCAAACCTTTGGAAAGACAAATCGAAATGCTGTCAAATTGGCTTCCATAATCCTTTGGGGTCTCATCGGTCTCCACCAGCACATTGAACAATCGTGCTCCATCGAGATGCACCTTCAGATTGTGATGCCGTGCCATCACCACGATGGGCCTTATCTGATCCAGTGTATAATAATTACCTCCGCCCATATTGACAGAGTTCTCAAGGCAGAGAAGCCGGGTATTCGGATTCCAGTCTGCTTTGGGTTTGACACCTTTCTCAACGAGATCCGGAGTGATGATTCCATTTGTGCCGCGCATCACATGTATAGCCACACCACTATGAAATCCATACCCACCAAGTTCATACCGGTAGATATGTGACAATTCATCGCAGAGGATTTCATCCAGGGGTTGCGTTTGCGCTTTGATGGCAATCTGATTTGTCATGGTACCGGAAGGGCAAAAGAGTGCAGCTTCGTGACCAAACAAATCAGCCATCTTTTTTTCCAGGTGAACTGTAGTGGGATCCTGACCAAAAACATCGTCACCTACTTCAGCATACATCATGGCTTCCAGCATTGGAGGAGTGGGCCGGGTGACAGTATCACTTGTAAGGTTGACTGGAATTGTGCGCATAAGTTTTGCTAAGTACCTGAAAATAATACTGTGATCAGATTATTTGAAAATAGTCTGTAATTAATTATCTAACTAATTATAATTTAATAGTTTAAATATATAATTATTTTATAATGTGAATTCTTCCAAGGAAAACTTTTTGATTCATGTGAGATGGAGGCAGCATCAACCCCCGCAGTCCGTTACTTGGAGTACGTATGAGACTAACTGCCTGTGTGATGTGTATGATATGTTGTTGGTTGATGAGTTGTCAATTACAACAAGATCCAAGCCTGCATCCTGAAATCGGTATCCGTGAAGATGTGGTGCTGAACCTTGATCAAACCTTAAGCACGAATGGTGCAACTTTTGGATTTGTATTTACGAGCACCGTTCCCAATCAGTGCCCCGGCACTTCATACAATCATCAGACAGTCGTCACATCTGAAGACATTTCCATACATCTCCTGAGTCTTCAGATACCTGAACTCTGCACTGGTCAGGAAGCATTAGCCACACAGAAAATTCCGCTTACTTCATTCAAAGGCACGTATGATCTGGTCATTAACCTGGGAAATAATATTCAAAATACAGGCTCGCTGATCATTGATGATGAGGGGGTCCACATTGATATGAATACGCTATACGGACTGGACGTACCGCATGTGGGTATGAAGCGGATCCCGAGTGGTATGATCTGGGGTACAGTTTATCATCCGACCTATAAATCGGAAATCCTGGACCTGATCAGAACTCAATTGGGATCCAATGCGCAGGAAGCTCATCTGGCAGATGGTTTTTACAGCCTTTTCCGGATTGCTGGCAATGGGGCAGTGACTGTTCCATCCCAAAACCTCAATGCTGCCTCTTTTATTTATCATTATAGTGCAACGTCAACCACGTTGGCGGATCAGGTTTCTATGATTAAAGCCCAATTGCCACCTGACACTCAATTCCGGTTATACACCTGGTTGGGCACTGAATTTTAGGATACCTTCAGCAAATTAGCGCTGGTTATTCTGTGTTCTTTTTAGTTCTCTTACCTTCACCACATGCCGGATTATAATCTCGACGCTCATAAAAATGAGGATGCGATGAAGCTGCAGGTTGCCCAGATGCAACGCAAGCTGGACATGATCTTCCTGGGAGGTGGCCAAAAAAAAATCGATAAACAACATGACCTGGGTAAACTCACTGCACGGGAGCGTGTAACGCTGCTATTAGATCCGGATACCCAGCCGATTGAAATTGGTGCTTTTGCCGGTTATGAAATGTATCCGGACGAAGGTGGATGTCCGGCAGGCGGCGTTATTGTCGTGATCGGGCAGGTGTCAGGTCGCACGTGTGTTGTGGTAGCCAATGATGCTACTGTAAAAGCTGGTGCCTGGTTTCCGATAACAGGTAAAAAGAATCTCAGGGCACAGGAGATCGCGATGGAAAATCGATTACCTATTATTTACCTGGTTGACAGTGCTGGTGTTTTTCTTCCGATGCAGGACGAGATCTTTCCCGACAAAGAACATTTTGGCCGCATTTTTCGCAACAACGCTAAATTATCGTCCATGGGGATTCCGCAGATCGCTGCAATCATGGGATCATGTGTTGCGGGTGGCGCATATCAGCCTATAAAGTCTGATGAAGCGCTGATCGTGGAAGGAACGGGCTCGATATTTCTTGCAGGTCCCTATCTCGTTAAGGCAGCTATTGGTGAAGATGTGGATCAGGAAGTATTAGGTGGTGCATCAACGCATAGTGAGATCTCCGGTGTGACCGATTATAAAATGCCGGATGATCAGACGTGCCTGAAAACGATACGGGATCTGGTTTCCAAAATGGGCCCACATACTACTGCCGGATTGAATCGTGACAAGGAAGTTGATGCTCCAGGTCAGCCGGATGATATTCTATCCCTGATACCAGCGGATGGTTCGAAGCCGTATAGTATGGTGGAAGTTTTGAAAAAGATTGTGGATGGGGGGGAATTGATCCTGTACAAAGAATTGTATGGAAAGACGATTTTGTGTGCGTATGCACGTATTGACGGATGGTCCGTTGGCATTGTGGCCAATGATCGTCAGGTCGTAAAAACAAAAACCGGGGAGATGCAATTAGGTGGCGTGATCTATTCAGACTCTGCTGATAAAGCCACCCGTTTTATTTTGAATTGTAATCAAAAGAAAATACCACTGATCTTTATTCATGATGTAACTGGTTTTATGGTGGGTAAGAGATCAGAGCATGGAGGTATTATTAAAGATGGTGCGAAAATGGTCAATGCCGTTGCGAATAGTACAGTACCCAAGATTACGATCATTGCAGGTAATAGTTATGGCGCGGGGAATTATGCGATGTGCGGAAAAGCATATGATCCCCGATTTATTGCTGCATGGCCTACGGCGAAAATCGCCGTGATGGGTGGGGCGCAGGCTGCAAAGGTGCTGACACAGATACAAGTTTCATCGTTGGAAAATAAAGGTCACAAACCTGATCCGGAAGGGGAGAAGCAATTGTTTGATCAGATCAAATCCAGGTATGATGAGCAGACTACGCCGTACTACGCCGCTGCGCGATTGTGGGTGGATGCCATCATTGATCCTCGGGATACGCGTGATTTTATTTCCAAATCTCTTACTGCTGCCAATAATGCCCCGATCGAACCGTTCAATACGGGAGTATTACAGACATGAGAATTGCGTTCGGAGTTGTATTCCTTTTTTTTAGTTTTTGCCTTACCGGACAAATAACAGATACCCTTTCCTGGTATGAGATGACTTTGAAGAAGCCGAATACACAATTCGCCAAGGGATATCAATTGGCATATCCGCAATTTTCCTTTTCACAAACCTATTTTTTACAAACACCATCACACGATAGTTATAAAGTAGATCATCTGCCATCGATGTTTTGTAAGATTGAAAATATGATCCAGGGTAAAA
>JBBREG010000209.1:0-6884 GCA_038203125.1 Chitinophagales bacterium | reverse complement strand
ACAAAGTTTTTAGCTTTTTTGGGATTTCAAACCCTGCTCCTGTTTCCAGAGGTAACGATGTGACCGAATTTATAAGGCATATACGCAAAGGATTACCCAATATTGTCATCACAAGACTGGGACAGAAAATTGATGTAAGTGAAGCTGAGCTATCATTAATATTTCACATCTCAAAAAGAACATTGCAAAGAAGACGAAGCAGTCAACTTCTGAACCAGGAACAAACAGAAAGAGCCATTGAAATTGCGCGACTCTATACCAGAGGGGAGGAGGTATTCACAACGATCGAAAACTTTAAGAATTGGATGAATACGCAGGTACTTGCTTTAGGACGGAGAAAACCCAAGGAATTTTTAGATACATCCATTGGCATTAATTTATTGATGGATGAATTAGGCAGAATTGAACATGGAGTTTATTCATGATAGAAGTGTATAGAATTGCTCAATGCAAATTCATAACAGATCTTTCGGGTATAGGAGCCTACCTAAATGGAGGTCGATGGAATTCTAAGGGAACATATATGATATATACTTCCCAATCACCATCTCTTTCACTATTGGAGATTGTAGTTCATATAACCGTTTTGCCTAAAGATGATTATTGTTTGGCAAAACTTGAAATTCCAAGTGATCAGATTCTATCTTTAGAAGCTAATGATCTACCCATGGAATGGAAGAATTACCCGGCGCCTTCCAGGTTGCAAAAAATCGGGGATGATTTTATTCATGATAATATTTACCTGGGATTAAAACTTCCTTCCTCAGTTATGAAAGAGGAATATAATGTCCTTTTAAATCCACAACATATTGATTTTAAGAATGTAGTCATCGTAAGTTGGGGTAAAACAGAAATTGATCCCAGACTGATCCCGAAAATTAAATAAGAACATGAGCCTTCAGGTACATACCCTTACGTTCAATCCGTTTGAAGAAAACACCTACATCATTGCCGCACCCAATCATGAGTGCATCATCATTGATCCGGGTTGTTATGACGAAGCAGAACGTAACCAATTAAAGAAATTCCTGGATGATCAGGATCTCAAACCGGTCCGACTTATCAACACACACTGTCATATCGATCACATCCTGGGCAATGCGTATGTGGCAAAAGAATACAGCCTGGGCCTTGAGATACATGAGGGCGAACTACCTGTGCTGAAGGCGGGGCTCACAGTTGCCGGTATGTACGGCATTCCCTACCAACCTTCACCATCACCAACTTCATTTATGATAGAAGGAGAAAATGTGATCCTTGACAATTATGCGATGAGTATCTTATTCACACCTGGGCACTCTCCTGCAAGCATTTGCCTTTACAGCGAATCTGATGGATTTGTGATTGGGGGCGATGTGCTTTTTCACGAAAGTATCGGGCGTACAGATTTGCCGGGAGGTAACCACCACACATTGATCGACAGCATTCGCACACAGCTATTTGTGTTGCCCGACGCAACTGTTGTATACCCGGGCCATGGACCCAGGACGACAATAGGGTATGAAAAAATGTTTAATCCCTTTTTACAGTAACCTCCTCACTCAAGGGTTATTCGATCACAGATGAACATGATGCTTAAGATTGATTATGATTTACCATTTCTGCATTCAATGTTGACTCTCCTCTACAATTTGACTTTGGAGACCAAATAGCAGAGAATGGGCTCATTTAGGTGGAGAGTTTAAGTTTTATTGTGATTTTGAGTCCGTCGCGTCTGCAATAAGTACGAGAGGTTGTAAGTTTGAGACTTCAAATGAACAATAAGATGAAAAGAGGGATACTCATATGTCTGGCAGTTATGACACTAAGTGTGGTGTACGGGCAGAAATCAGTCGCAGCAGACAGCCTGAAGTTTTATGAAGGCAATGTCATCAGGGTGTGTGAAAATGTATCAGATACTTTCGTTACAAAAGGTGAAAAGAAGACAACCTTCCTCAGCTTTGGGTATGGATATCCCAATCAATTATTTACCGCGGTGATCTTTGAAGAAGATCTGAAAAATTTCAAGTATGTGCCTGCAGAATTTTTAAAAGGAAAAAATGTCTGCCTCATTGGTGATGTCCGTATGTACAATGGACTTGCTGAAATTATTATCGAGCGGGAAGACCAAATTACCGTCCAGTGATCTTTTGTCGAATCGTTTAATTGATTTGTGCCTGTACGTTCCTGACCTTAAAATGCAATCATACAGTTAGATTGACATGTCATGAATTTGATATTAGGTACATTTATCCCCTAATGTCACATCAACAGATACTGGTCAGAAAGATTACCCACCTCACAGACGCCCGATATTTTGCAGCCATGGGGGTAGACTGGTTGAGCATCCGTTTGCATTCGGATCCTGCTACATTTTCTTTTTGGCACACCTTGCGAGATTGGGTGGCAGGGATACGTCTGGCTGCTGAATTTGATGGAGAGGATGAGATGGTACTATCTAAAATTATCATTGATGCCAAACCTGAGGGTATTATAGCAGACCATCTGGACTTTGTTCACCTGACAGGCGGATTGGAAATGTTTGTTGCGGCTGACGAGTTTAGTCCCCTACTTCGTCAGAATGGAATCCATATAATCCTTCCCTATGAGTATGGAAAAACAGATCCTGGATCCTTTATCAACATTCCTTCCGACCAGGTATTTTTAGAATCCGATTGGAACGAACAATCAATTTCAGAAATAAAAGCATCTGGATATACAGGTGGGTTTTGTTTCCAGAGTACGCCTGAATCAAAAACAGGGGTAAAAGATTATTCTGAATTTGATCGGATGTTTGAAATACTACAGGAATAATACTTCTTTTTTTTAAACTGTTAATTTTTTTCCGGACACTTGATAGAAATGAAACTTTTATTTACTTTCGAACACTCCTATCGAACAGGAATAAAAGTCTCTCTCACACGACGGACTACCATTTTAAATAAGTACTTTTAATTCAATGGCAGTTAGCCTGCGTTTTCTGACCTTCATCTCAACGTCAGGAAATGTTAAATATCCTCTTTATGGCCAATAGAACTTTTTTACCAAGTGCTCCGAACAATGTATTGTGGATCCTTGCAATTATTATCGGTTTTTTAGGCATTCTCGCACGATATATTCCGATTGAGGGATTAGCCAAATATCAATGGGAAATGTTATTGATCGGATTCCTCCTGTTGGTGATGGGCACTTCATTTCGGAAAATGTAACCCCCTGTCCTGCATTTTTATTGGGACATCCGGTAATTCGGGTGATCAGAGATTATGATCTATCTATCGGCAGGCGATATGATGGATACACCATCACTCAACTCTAAGTGAATGACTTCGGGTGCAAATCCAAACGTTGCGTGATACTGTTCTGATGCTTCTGCACCAAAAGCATCAGCAATTTCTTCAGACACAAGACAGATAACACAACCTCCGAAACCACCACCCATCATTCGGGCACCGAAGACGCCTTCATAGTTCTGGGCAAAATCAGCGAAATGATTGAGCTCATCACAGCTTACTTCATACTCATATCGCAAACCACGATGAGAAGCATTTAATAGTTGACCTGCTTTGACGGCATCCTTTGCTTCAAGCGCATGGATCATGTCATGGACACGATCATTCTCTGCCAGCACAAACCGCGCACGGCGGCTGATCACTTCCGGAAGGTGGATGGAGTTTATCATTTCTATATCAACATCACGAAGACTTTTTACGTCAGGATATTGATTTTGAATAATCCGTACAGCGCGATTACATTCTTCCGCACGGTCATTGTATTCGCTATCGATGAGTTGATGTTTTACTTTGGTATTCAGGAGCAGCCATTTGCACCCCGATAATTCTGCAGTGATGTAATGATACGTTTGTGTACGGCAATCCAGCACCATTACAAAATGTGCTTTGCTCAGCATGATAGCATATTGATCCATGATCCCACCCTGGAGGCCTATTATTTCACGTTCCACCCGAGAAGCCAGCAAAGCAATTGTTTCACCGGTCCGTTGGGTCCCCTGTAATTGATCCAGCGCAAACAGAACACCACAAATCAGTGAAGAAGATGAAGACACACCCGCACCAACCGGGAGATCGCCGCCCATTAAAATTTGAAGTGGACCCGGATTATAGCCGTTTAGTTGCAATGTGCCTGTAATATATTTTGCCCAGACTTGCAGAGTGGAATCGTCTGGCAGATCGGCAGACCTAAAATGATCCTGGAGATCGTGAGCCACCCAATGATGTGTATTGTCAGGAGAAAGTGAAGTGAGGATATACAGTGATCGGCTCATCGCACCGGGCATCACCCATCCTTCATTATAATCTGTATGCTCACCAATAATATTAATACGGCCGGGTGCGCGAACGATGACGTGAGGAATAGCAGGACCAAAATGTTGATGCCATGCTGTAAGCAATTGATGAAGCATGGTGGCTAAGATAGTGTAAGATTACTCCATACAACCGGTAAGGGGAATACGCTGCAATACAAAACCGAAACAACAGCTTAATCTGCTAGAACCAATTTGACCCCAACATGGTCCTGAATGGCCATGGAATACCAGCCAGGATAATCAACAGGGCAATAAAATAGTACCAGAATACTTTTTTAGCATTGGCCAGTTTCGCCCAGCGATTGCCAATCGTTACCAGTATGACAGCGATGAGCATCATCACTGTATGTTCCATGGTAAAAAACCGCAGCATCGCATTGCCCATGGTCTCTGAAGTAAACTGCACCTTAGGACTCATAAAATATAAGACCAACCCGAGGACAACCTGGGTATGTGTGGAAATTAATGCGAAGAGACTTAGTTTTCTACCGCCCGCAGAGAGGGATTTATTGCCACCCAGACCTCCGATCGCATTAAAGATTGTAAGGATAATCAAGAGAAGCACAACCCACCGGAGACCGGAATGTGTATGGACAAGACCCTGGTACATGATTAGATTTTTCGTTTGTTTCTATGCTAATGTAATGAACAAATGAATAGCCAATATTACGAGGTGGGATAAGTTTTATTTTGAATGTAAATACATAGTCTCTCAGGTCTGGGATATCGTTTGTTTCAGAAGATACGCGGAGTATTACGCATTGGAGTAAGAAATCCTTTTTTGTGCCATATCCAAATCCATAGCCTTAGCCTACACTTATTTTTTAATAAATACAATATTGTCCGATCCCATCTTTCTCTCAGACAAATACTGATCTATATTTTCAATCGGTTGCAGTTCACCATATAGATCAATCGCATGGGACAGGTATCCTGCTGATTTCAGGATCTCCGCAGCCGTCGCATGTGATTTCGAATCTGCGGTACTCGACAAATATTCCATGGCAATTGTAAGTTCACATGCAGCGAGTGAACGTGACATCCCCCGAAGGACTGAAGCTTCACCACCCTCCACATCAATTTTGATAAATGCTTTTTGAATTCCATGTTCTGTAATCAGTGCATCCAGCATCATGACAGGTACGGTGGTAATTTTCTGATCAATCTTTTTCAGCCATGCTTGTTTTTCATAGGCACCTTCCACAGTAGTATTGTATTCAGCATAAGGTCCGGGATATTCATAGAAAACTACCTTGCCCTGCTTTTCACCAGCAGCACAATGAAGCGCATGAATACAAGGATGCGATTCCACATTTTCCTTCAACACCTCAAACGAAGTCGAAGAAGCTTCAATGCTATACACAACACCATCACCGACTAAAGCTGCGGCTAATAAAGAATAATAGCCATAATGAGCTCCGATATCAATCACCACTTGCCCCGGTTGGACATGTCGACACATAAATTTAGCCAAACGGATTTCTGAGTCATGAGACTTGACCCGATTCAGAAGTAAATCGGTACCGGCAGGTAACAATGTGCGCATGCGTATTCCAAAAAAAGGATAGGCCATCACATATATACCCCGTCGAATCATCGGGTAGATCCCATAATTAAAAAACATCAGCGCCGGATACATAATGGGAGACTTGATCCAGCGGGATATTTTTGATGACCTCGCTTTCGCTTCAGCCTTTAGCAGGCGTTCCCATATTTCTTCCCGGCCAGGTACCGTATCAATCTTCACCTTAGTTCTTTTTCATAACAGATCAACTTCGAAAGATCCTGATGGTCATAGGGAGCAACAACACGAAACCCCATCCCTTCATACATTCGTTGTGCATCTTTCATTTCCAGCATCGTATCCAAAACCATCCGATCATATTGATGTTGTTGCGCCAGGGAAATAATATCTTCCGCTAATCTTTTTCCCAAATGCAAGCCACGGTGTGAAGGTATTACATACAGCCTTTTCATTTCAGCAACACCGGGTGCCAGTGTTCGCGCTGCGACACAACCTACAATTTTTTCTGAAGGCAATTCAACAATGATCAGTTTCCATTTCCCATCCTCAGCATACACCGCTTCCAGATTATTAAATTCTTCTTCGAAGGAAGTGAAGCATGCCTCATCATCAAACTCATTCCGGTATTCAATGAGGAGCTGACGTACAACCTGCCATTCTGCGGAATCTGTCGGAGGCCTGATAACAAACGTGGTATTCATACTTCTCATGAAAAGAACAATGAAGCTATTAATTTGCATTAGATTTTGTGGTGAAGAGAATACCGGCTTCGAAAATTCGTCGCCCAATAAGGTAAAATGGTAGCCCAGCCATGCAAACGGACAGCCATAAGGGCGGAGTGATATTCATTACAACGATCGCTGTCATGTTCGCACCAGTGGGGGACGTAGACTGCTCGATATCATGCATCTTGAAGCCCGGGAGGAGAATTGACATCCCCAGGAGACATCCGCTGACCGAAATTCATGGTATTTTTGACACAAATTGTATTGTCTTTTTCCAATTAGGTATGACTTCAACACATCGCCATAGGATTGCCATATTCCTATACCTCAT
>JBBREG010000208.1:0-6974 GCA_038203125.1 Chitinophagales bacterium | reverse complement strand
TGAATTAAAACTGCCTCCGCAATCTTATAGACAGCAAGGTGATGGTTCTATCATTGTTGTAGTTGCCACAGATGCCCCGTTACTTACGCATCAGTTAAAGCGAATAGCTCAAAGAGTTTCTTTGGGTATCGGAAATGTTGGTGGATATGGAATGAATGGCTCTGGTGATATTTTTATTGCATTTTCCACAGCTAATCCAACTGCTTTTCAAAGAAATGATTTTGCAAAAGTTGATGTATTGCCAAATGATTTGATGAACCCTTTATTTGAGGCCACGGTACAGGCCACAGAAGAGGCTATTATAAACGCTATGGTAGCTGCGGAGACAATGGACGGTGTCAATGGCAATAAATCCTATGCACTTCCTCATAAACTGGTCATTGATTTGCTGAAAAAATATAACAGGATAAAGTAGAAATACAGCAGCCAACATTGAGTTATGTGTAAGTGGTACGGATGGAATAAAAATGAACGCATCACCTAACGCGGAGAAACTGTTTCATTTTTTTTTCAAAGGACCTAGGCTTGCCCAAATACCAAGCACACACAAAGGAGCCCGAGGGATTATCTCTTGCGATAATAAAACATCTGTGGGCACTTTTTGCAATCAAAATAACTTCATGACAACAGCCAGACAACTCATTATCACAGCACTTTCGCTTCTGTATTTTTCTGCTTTTGCACAAGGACAAGAAACGCCAAAAGGAACAATTAAAGCAAAAGTAATTGATAAAGGAACATTGCAAACCGTTCCCTTTGCCACAATTATAATTAATGGAACACAAATCGGAGCAACCACCGGTACTACAGGCATTTTTACACTTACCAAAGTCAACGAAGGAGTATATCAACTTACGGCAAGTTATATAGGTTATCAGGAAAAAAAGCAATTAATGATGTAAGAGTCATCAGAAAAAAAACAAACTATTTAGAAATTGAAATTGAAGAATCACAACAATCTTTTTAGTACTAGAAATCCGCCACATTGCCAAGCCGAAACAGGTTGTGTGTAATTTCAAGGAGATTCGTGAGTTGTCAGGACTTGTGGTGAGCATTCAAGTCGATCTTCAATCCAGTCTATCCGTTACCTGATTCCTGGCAAAACTGTAAGCCCACCAAATTAAGATTAGTTGTAACGGCAACCGGGCGATTGTAATCCATAAATCCGGATTTGAATTATTGAAATAATTTATCGCCATTTGAACATGCAGCGGAAAAAATGCTATTAGCATGATAATAATGCACCATGCCGCGAACCTACTGCTTACCGGGAAAAGCAATAGTATAGCAAATAGCATTTCAAAACCGCCACTGATCATCACTGATAGTTTGTGCCACGGCATCCAGGATGGCATGATCTGAAGGTAAAATTCAGGATGCCAAAAATGATTCACGCCGGACGCTAAATAAAAAACGGACATTAGGTAGAGGGATGCTTTCTTCATCCATAATATTTTGTGGCAAGGTACATCACAGCATTTGCCTAACAAAGGCAATCCTATTTCACAAGCATGCAGAATTTTTTTTACAGTTGTTGGAGTGTTTATAAGTTGGTAAAAGGTAAAAAGGAAAAAGGAGATAAATAAGTAAATAGGGGAAAAGCAATTGAATGGGTTGAATCTTTGAAAACCAGAATTGCATTTTCGACAAAGAGATAATACCCGAAAGTATACATTATCCGGTACGAAGGAAAATTGAAAAATCCCAGTTCATCTCTCCATTACTCAATCGGATGATCCCATCATCATCACCTTTTCACCACTTGTTTCCTATCCCTCCGACGAGCTACATCTTTCTTTCCTGTAAATCGGTTAACAGAACAGGACCTACGAACTTCCTGAAGCAATTAATTTCTGGCTGACAGATCAATCCATAGAGGACAAATAATTAAAATCTCCAGCCTGTACTGATACCAATATTTAACGATTGGATTTCTGCCGTACCTTTTTCAATTGTCGGTGAAAATATTTTCGGGTCGACGTTTACCGGAACAAACCAGCTGGATTGGATCAGGCATTAAGAGTACTTGATGATGAGCAGGAAAAGATGGGTTCTCCCGAATCGATTTACTGGGCGAAATCCAATCTACATCGTCCATTTTCAGATGAGTAACCTGGGTATAATGTGATAAAGGAAGTCGAAGATGGGGTGGAGGGGCCTGACCTTGTGCAAAAGCAGTAAAGGAGGTTATCAGGAGTGCAAGTAGTGCCACTTTTTTCATTTCAATGTTAGTTTAGATGCAATGATTGAAATATCCAAATCGGATGCATGTAAAATAACTCAGGTCCGACGAGGTAACCTATACTGCTTTATAATGATTTTGTGACATACCCACCTCCTGCGCGTTTGTTTTTCTCTATCTACATAGGCTGTGACTACGTCGTTGTGTCATGTCAAGTTCGGCGTTGGTTGTGCCAACGACGTTGTGTCATGTATAACTAAATTCCAGGGTGGACTCGGGCCATTTTTTATACAAGGGGCCTCACCATGTGTTTTGTTCTTTCAGCCTTTCAGGCCTATTTAAATTAACCTGTGCTAGTTGTTATTGCTATACCCAGCATTTCTAAAAAGAACTGGCGGGATCTCCACTGCGCAAAGTATTTACTCACTTGCTACTCTATTTTGGTAAGTCGCAAGCCTTTGCCACACGCCGCAAGCTGCAAGCTTTCCGCTTAATGATATGGATCCACATCCACATTAATCCGCACCGTCGTCAGCGATTTCTTTTTAATGATATCCGATTGAAACTCTTTAATCGTTTTTTTAATATCCTGAATCAGCCGCAGATCTTTTTCCATTTTGATAAAAATTTGGTTAATGTACTGGTTGCGGATCCTCCCAACAGATGGTATGGAAGGACCAAGTATCCGATTGCCATATTTTGCTTTTAATTCGAGTGCAAACATCTCTGCAGCTTCCCGGCTGATATCAGCCTGACGATGTTTCACGGTGATTGCAATTTGTCTGACCAGTGGTGGATATTTAAACATCTCCCGTTCATTTATTTCCCGATCATAAAACGATGTATAATCGTTCTGCACCACATCAAGAAATACTGGATGCTCGGGTTGAAATGTCTGGATCATTACTTTCCCTTGCTGATTTTTTCTGCCAGCACGACCACTCACCTGAACCAATGTCTGAAATGTGCGCTCAGCAGCTCTAAAATCAGGATAGTACAATGCCTGATCTGCATAAATAACACCGACCAACCCCACGTGATCAAAGTCAAGACCCTTCGTCACCATTTGTGTGCCTACAAGTATATCAATGTGCTGACGTTCGAATTCATAAATGATATTTTCCATATTGTTTTTACCACGTGTCGTATCGAGATCCATACGACGCACCGTAGCATCCGGAAATATTTCATTCAATTCATCTTCTATTTTTTCTGTTCCATACCCCTCCAGTGCTAATCGTGGTGACCCACAGGCCGGACATATATTGATTACGGGGCGTGAGGTGCCACAAATATGGCAGACAAGTTTATTTTTTCCTTTGTGAAATGTCATGGAGATATCACAATTCGGACATTCCGCCACCCATTGACAGACATTACACTTGAGAACGGGTGCATAACCTCTTCTGTTTTTAAAGATGATGACCTGCTTCCCGTTTTTTAGTGTAGTCCTGATTTCTTCAATCAGTGTATGACTATACGGAGCTCCTTCTGCGGATTTATCTTTCCGCTTGTCAATCATGATGATCTCCGGTAATTCCAATCCGAGGTAACGCTCGCCCAAATACGTTTTTCCATACTTGCCAATATCACATTGGAAATACGAATCAATAGAAGGAGTTGCAGAACCTAAAAGAATTTTTGCACCCAATTGCTGGCCTAAATAAATCGCTGTATCTCTTGCATGATACCGTGGATTTGGTTCCTGCTGTTTGTAACTGGCATCATGCTCTTCATCGACGATGACCAGTTTCAGATTTGGAAATGGAAGAAAAATACTGGAGCGAACTCCTGCAATAATGGGCACACCTGATTTCACCTGCATCCATAGATCTGCTCGTTCCTGCTCATTGAGGCGGGAATGGGAGATTGTTATTTTATTTCCAAATTGTTGTTTAAGTCGATTCAGGATTTGAACACTCAGGCCTATTTCCGGAACTAGATATAACACCTGGCCACCTTCCGCAATTACATCTTTGATGAGCTGTGTATAAATAATAGTTTTGCCACTACCAGTCACTCCATGTAACAGGACTACATCTTTTTCTTCCCATTGATTCCGGATGCTTTGATACACTTCTTTTTGTTGTTCAGACAGTACCACATCTTCCGGATCTGTCACTTCTTGAAACCGATCCATCCGGTTTACTTCTATTGTGATCTCTTCAAAAATTCCTTTCGTGGTCAATGTCCTGAGCGGAGAAGGTCCAACCTCTGCTTTGGCTAACAATAATTTGGGTTCAACAGGAAGTCTTTCAGCTCCTGTCAATGATAGATAAGCCAGTAATAATTTTAATTGCAATTCATGTGATGATACAGCATCTAACGCCGCATGAATTTTTACTTCTGCTGCATATTGAGCTGAAAGCTGGATGAGCTTTACTTTCTTAGGTATGTATTTTTCTTCCAATTCTTCCATCACCACGATCATGCCGAGCTGATACAGCTTCACGACATGAGGATAGAGTATTGGCAGACCACTGATTTTCTCGAGATCATCCAGTGTGATGGATTGTTTGGTTTGTATAATCCGTACAAGATCATAGAGTGGTGACTCGAGTTGAAGGATATCATCTTCCTTGAGCGATAATGGCGTTATGATCGTTTCGCTTGATAACAACATGGCACCAGGCAAGGCTGCTTTCATGACTTCTCCCTGGGTACAGCAATAATAAGAAGCTATCCATTCCCAAAGTTTCAGTTGCCATTCCTGGATGACAGGTTCCTGGTCCAGGACACTGATAATTTCCTTTGTCCTGTATCCTGGATCGGTCGTTGTAATACCGATTACGATGCCTGCGTAGCGTTTTCGGGCGCCAAACTGGACTTCGACCCGTCGGCCGATGGTAATTAATTCTTCCAGGAATAAAGGGATCCGGTAGGTATAGGTCGACTCCAAAGCCAATGGCAGCAGGATATTTGCAAATCTGACCGGTGATGGAGGCATCGTAAGAATGATGTAAAAGGCAGTTCCAGGTGTGCGAATATAGCCTGGAGTGCCTCAATGTGATAAGGACAATTATTTTTGCGACTCAAAGATCCAATCATATCATGCAGAATCTCTCCGAACAGGAAATGTTCAGACGTCAAAACCTACAGAAGATCATTGATCTGGGGATCAATCCATATCCACCGGAATTATATCCTGTCAATACCCTGGCGGCCGCCATCAAGCAGGACTTCCGTCCGGAGGATAAAAATCTCCAGGATGTCGTGGTTGCAGGCAGGATGATGTCTAACCGGAACATGGGCAAAGCCGCTTTTGCAGAGATCCAGGATAGTTCCGGCCGGATTCAGCTCTATATCAGCCGTGACGAGATCTGTCCGGGAGAGGATAAGGCATTGTATGACCAGGTATTCAAACACTTACTTGATCTCGGTGACTTTATCGGTGTCAAAGGATATGTATTCCTGACAAAGACCGGTGAAATCACCATTCATGTAAAAGAACTTACTGTCCTGAGTAAAGCATTACGACCACTACCGGTTGTTAAGATTGATGCTGACGGCGTAGTGCATGATGCATTTACGGATCCGGAACAACGCTATCGTCAACGGTATGTAGATCTTGTCGTCAATCCGCACATCAAAAAAGTGTTTGAACAACGGACGAAGTTGTATAACAGCTTCCGGAATTATCTCAATCAGTTTGGATATCTCGAAGTTGAAACACCTGTTTTGCAACCTTTATATGGCGGTGCCGCCGCACGTCCGTTCAAGACACATCATAATACGCTCGACATGACCTTGTATCTGCGTATTGCCAATGAGCTTTATTTAAAGCGTTTGATCGTTGGTGGTTTTGATGGTGTATATGAATTCAGCAAAGATTTCCGTAATGAAGGCATGAGTCGTTTTCACAATCCTGAGTTTACACAAATTGAATTGTACGTTGCGTATAAGGATTATGAATGGATGATGTCACTCGTCGAAGAGATGATAGAAAAAGCTGCGATGGATATTCATGGCCAGACTCAGGTTCAGGTAGGAGATCACCTTATTGATTTTAAGAGGCCATGGAAGCGATATTCCATGTATGAAGCAATCGAACATTTTACAGGTATTGATATCAGTGAAATGGATGAGGCGGGATTACGTGACGCTGCTAAAAAACTGCATATCCATTTAGAACCGAATTACGGTAAAGGAAAAATCATTGATGAGATATTTGGTGCCAAATGTGAAGGGTTGCTCATTCAACCAACCTTTATCACGGACTATCCCATAGAGATGTCACCGTTAGCTAAAAAGCACCGGAGTAAACCGGGATTGGTGGAGCGTTTCGAAGCCATTTGTAATGGAAAAGAAATTGCCAATGCATTTTCTGAGCTCAATGATCCTATTGATCAGCGTATGCGTTTTGAAGAACAACTTGAACTCGGCAAACGTGGTGATGATGAAGCAATGGTATTGGATGAGGATTTTCTTCGTTCGCTTGAATATGGTATGCCACCCACATCCGGTTTGGGAATTGGGATGGACAGGCTTGCCATGATCATGACCAATTCAAGATCGATACAGGACGTATTGTTTTTCCCACAGATGAAGGCTGAGAAGAAGGACGAAAAAGAAGAGGCGGAAGAGAAATAATTACTATTTCAATCTTGCCAGTTCGCTGACACCTCCTTGTACTACATCACCTATTTTGCAGGTGATCTCAGTGTCGATGGGAAGGAATATATCGACCCGGCTTCCAAATTTGATGAATCCGAATTCCTCACCACGTTTCAGGTGTCTTCCTTCGCTGACGTAGCTTACAATTTTTCGTGCTACTTTCCCTGCTATCTGACGT
>JBBREG010000207.1:0-7017 GCA_038203125.1 Chitinophagales bacterium | reverse complement strand
GCCACAATTATCGGAAGAACCATTATTGATCTGTGCAGCAGTCACGGTTGCCATTCCATTCTCATCCAGCATCACAGTTATATCCTGACATAAAGCAATAGGAGGCAAATTATCTTCAACGGTTACTATGGCCGTACAAGTTGATGTATTTCCTGAGTTATCTGTTACTGTAAGTGTAACTGTATTGTCACCTATATCAGAGCAATCAAAGGTTTGTGGCGTCACGGTTATTGTATCGATACCACAATCATCAGTGCTGCCATTGTCCACTGTATCCGCAGTGATGGTCACTGTTCCGATTGCATCCAGACTCACCGTGATATCATGACATATAGCTACAGGTGGACTAGACAATACCGTCACTGTGGCGGTACAGGTAGAAGTATTACCTCCAAAATCCGTTACCGTTAAGGTTACAATGTTCACCTGGTCTTCATCGTCGCAATCGAAGTTATAATCATTGAGGAAAATCGTATCGATAGCGCAATTATCAGTGCTGCCATTATTGATCAATTCAGCTGTAATAGTAGCATTTCCATTATTATCCAGTGTAATCGTTACATTTTCGCAAATAGCTACCGGCGGTACTAGGTCTGTTACAGTTACGGTTGCCGTGCATGTAGCCGTATTTCCACTTTGATCTGTAACTGTAAGTACAACAATATTTTCACCCACATCTTCACAATCAAATGTATTTGGTGTAACGGTGATATTCGTTATCGTACAATTATCAGTAGACCCGTCATTGATTTGTCCGGGAACAATCACTACACTACCATTACCACTTGGGCTGATAGTGATGTCCTTACATTGCGCAACCGGTGGTGTATTGTCCACCACAGTTACCTGAAACATACAGGTATTCATATTGCCTGATAGGTCAGTCACTTTGAAGCCGACCATGATCGTCTGCCCCACATCAGCACAGCAAAATTTCACGTCAGCATTCGGAGTCAAATCTTCCGGTGTATTGCAGGTATTCAACATTTTGAAAACCTGTTTGGATAGAATTCCACAATTTTCAATTACAGGGAAATCCAGATTTGCAGCTATAATAAATCCCATGCCATCGGGGCCAAGCGTCACTACTACTGAATGACAAATTGGAACTGGAGGTATCTGATCTTTAACTGTTACATTATAATGACAAGTACTGGTGTTGCCGCACGCGTCTGTCGCTTTGATCGTCACCAGCCTCGTACCAAGTCCAAGATTCACCATATCCCCCGGCGAGAAAATACCCGGAACACCACTGACAAAAATATCAATGTCGATCATGGTGTCATCTGAACAAGCATCCGTTACTACAGGAAGCGGCAGTGTATATTTAGTGGTACAAACCCCCATATCCGTATTGACCGTGACATTCAAGGGACATGTAATTACGGGAGGCACATTATCTATGATCAGGATCACCTGCACATCCGTTACCTGGCCGCTATTACACCAATCCATGACAGTCCAGAGTCGGAGAATTTTTTGGGCTCCATTACACATTGGTATTACCTGGTCCGTATAAAACACCATGATCTGGCAGGCAAATCCTAATGGCTCACCATTGAAGGTGGGTTCACCTGTATTCGATGGATCTATGTTTGCGTTGACACAGTTGAGTGACACATCCGCAGGAAACACAATCTGCCCCAGAGAAGGTTTTTTCAGATAGATAATATCCTGGCAGGTGGCACTGTTGCCTGATGCGTCAGTTGCTGTCCAGGTAATTAAAATTTGTTGTGTATACCCGTGGGCATTACATCCGAGATTTTGTATTACGTATGAATAATATAAATCCGGATCAGGATCGCAATTATCAGCAACAGTCACATGCTCTTCAAAATCAATGTCGGCGATTACTACGTTACAAGGCAAAACACTTGGCGTACATGTCAGTACAGGTCTGAGTTTGTCCTCGACATGGATCGTGGACATACAACTATTACCAGTGGGGTCTGTAACAACCACCATCAGGCTCTGCCCCAATTGAGCACAATAGACAGTATTGGTCAGTGGACCCATAATATCTATTGTGTATAGATGTGCACCATATTCAGGTCCGGCCACAAGTTCGAGGGCCGTGATCACGGCAAATCCGTTCTGATTTAATGATACATTGACATTGGGAATACAGGCTAACGCCAAAGGAGATTCCTGGGCAACAAAAGACTCATCCCAGCAAATGCTCCAGGGTTCACCTCCGGACATTTCAATGGATAAGAATTTCGAATGAGGATTGGCGTTTAGGAAAAACGGAAGTCCAGTAATCAGGAAGAGTCCGATAACTGCATTAAGGCCACCTTTGAAGGTGATGGATCCTGGATTGAATAGTGTTTTCATTACGTAAACAGTTGATTATGAAAATAACGGCAATAACATTTCAACTCGAATTGACACCATGTCATTTCGATGTATAAGTTTGGAATGGAAATCTTGGAATCGCAAAAAAACTGGAGGGGCGGTTGACCCCACCAGGTCACTCTACTATTATCATTCTGTTAGTACTATATTGATGCGTCGATGTAATCTCATAGAGATACATGCCAACACCGTGTAATTCTGAAGTAAGGATGATCCATTCATTCTGACCCATCTGTAATTCAAGGGGTCTCCTGAGAATTTCACGACCATTCATATCATAGATATGAAGCAATGCTTTTTCATCCAGCTTACTGTCAAAAACTATGGTAGTCATGCTTTTGAAAGGATTTGGCCGGTTAAATACTGCTGTCACTTCAGATGATTTCTTTGTGAATACGACTCTGCGTGCTTCATCATTTTCCTGTACATAAGCCAGTGGTTCGGTGGGCTGAGCACTCAGATAAAATGCAAAGGGGATCATGTTACCTGGCAATTCCCGCACCCACATAGTTAGAAGGACAGTTTCTTCTTCTTCCCATGCATCCGATGTGTATGCCATAAGGGATGCTTTTTCTTTTTCGTTTTCGGGTATCCTGATATCATCTCTTGTGAGATGAGGACCCGGCATCCAATCCACTACTTCAAAACCCAATTTGTTCCAGTCAAATGAAAACTGAATTGCACGATACTGTGGAGCTTTCTTCAGGATCATTTCTACCTTATAGACATCATTTTCCTTCTGCTCACTCACCCAGTATTCAATATCACACTGGTCGGATGATCTTGCGTGAAGGATCTGATTCCCATTCAGAAGATTCGCTGATAAATTCAGGTCGCCAACTTTTACGGCATTAAAATTCACCTCATTCATACTTTCTCCAAATGGATCGATGATATATTGTTCTGGCCATACAGAGACCCACGGATTGGCCGGATCCGGAAATATATGGGCAGCGTCTACAAAACGCCATGATGAATTTTCCGGGAAGGAATCGAAGTAACCAAGGATCAATTTGCGAAGTACGACGATATCAATGGCCGTGATGGTCTTACTATTGTTGACATCTGCAGCTATGCTTTGGAATGGGGACGTAAATGTTTCAATGCCTAAAAGATGTTTTTGAATTTTCACCAGGTCAAGGGTAGTTACACCATTTTTTGCATTACCATCATTTGTAGGGCGTACGTTGTACTGGCCTCCATAAGGCATAGTTGGAAAAACAAAATATCCATTTGATCCGCTTTGAATAGCGGGAAGGTTGCTTCCATCCAAATGGACCATGGCCCCTGATAATTTTCCGGAATTCGGAACTGTCAGATTTCCTGATATGGTGCCACTTCCTCCTAACTCTTCAGGACATATTTCATTATTATCCTGGATGACGACTTCCGTGATACAAAAATCTGTAAGGCCGTTTTCATCAATCACCCATAATTCTATTTCATTTACACCCAGGTCACTGCAGTCAAATACTTTGCTGACATCGAGTGGATCAGAACTAAAAGCCAGGGTGATATCATTTCCACAAGAATGATCACTACCTGCATCAAACATTTCAGCCTGTAACGTCACCATACCCCAATCAGGAGTTCCATCCCCATCCAAATCCATGGACATTAAATTTGTACTCAGACCGTGTAAGCATTTCGCGGAGGGTGCAGTACAGCTTTCCACAGTTACATCCTGTTCTTCGATACTTGAATTTCCACATTGATCCCAAACTGTATATACGATGCGATGCGATCCAATTGGAAAATCCCTCGTAAACGATATTTCTGACCCGGTTAAAACTGGTGAAGTAACTTCATATGACTGGTTATTATCAATATCAATAAAGTATCTCCATGACAGTGAGGCAGGCCCGGAACAATCGTCTTCTGCAGATGCTACAAAAGTAAGTGTGAGTCCGCCGCATGCAGGATCAAACGAACATTCAACGATGTCATCGATCGGTTCTATAATTGGCGCAAGCGTATTCATTACTTTGATGATCTGCGTATGTGTCCATGTACCTCCAGACTTCGTATTGAGCTGACACCAGTCGATCACTGTCCACGTCCGTAATATTTTAAAACATGCCTGATCATTATTCGAAAAATCAAATACTTCATCCTCGTATGTTGCCGCCGTCAGATCACAGGTACCATCATTTAATACAGGAGCATTATAAGGGGGAGATAAATCTTCAGGGTCTAATAAACTGATTTCACAAATATTATTAGTCGTAAAATCCAGAGGCCAGGTGATATCTGATTCGTCAAACAGGTCAAAATTCACGATTGTAATCACCTGCTGACAAGTTGACTGTCTGCCTCCATCGTCGGTGGCGATAAACGTGCGAACAACAGTACCTGTTCCGCACATATTGACATCAATGATAGCTGATGTAGATATTTCAACACTACAATTGTCTTGTGCTAATCCATCCAACCCATAGCACTGAAGACCGGGATTACCCGGATCATCAATACAAATCTGTTGTTGATCTTGCGGCGATGTTACTACCGTACCAAATACACCAAGGTTTTCTTCTGTAATCGGGAAGATGCAACTGACAGTTATATCCTCCGGACAGGTAATCGAAGGAGGTAGTTTATCCTGGATTTCTACCTCGACCATACAGTCATTATAATGGCCTTGCAAAAATGTACTTGCTACAGGCCCTGGTCCCGGGGGAAGGTCATACACTCTAAGCACGACCATAATATTATTATTGACGATGTCTTCACAACAAAACAAGATCTGATCATCGAATAAATTGTTTGGATTGCCAGGATTGGAACATGCATATCCTAAGGGCGCATTCATCCGCCTAACTTTGAAAAAGACATTATTACAATTATCTGTACTACCTGCGTTAAAAGCTGATGCAGGAATTAATGCGTTACCAATATTATTTAAAGGAATGACAAGGTGCTGATGGCAAACAGGTGTTGGTGGAATTAAATCCTGAACTGTAACTGTCATTACATCCTGACCTTCTAAATTGCAGGCGTTAGTAGCAATAAAGGTAATTGTATGAATGCCCACAGGTAAGTCCTGGATAAGACCTCCATTTCCCTGCATAGTACCAAAAGGTCCCTGGATCCGGACAGTCCAGGATGCAGAGCAATCTTCGGTAATGGCAGCAGGAGGTATCTGGACGTCTGCAAAACAATCGCTGGCACCAGTTGAAACTGTAATATCCGCAGGAGCTACAACAAGTGGCCCCGTGGGATCAGAAATTTCGATGATTTGGATAGAGTCAATAAATACACTCCCCTCACACCAATCATATACGCGCCAGGTCCGTAAGATCTTGTATGAACCAGAACATAATGGTACAATAAAATCCACCCTGGTTGTCAGAAGGTTGCAGAAGTTTCCATTCACAATTGGATTTCCGTCAACAGAAGGATATCCGGTATTGACCGGAGAGGTATCGGGTAATGGAAAACAGTTGAGTGCATTGATGCCAATCAGGTCAGGGGGGAAATCGACATCCTCAAGGTCTGCCTTTTCCAGGGAGATCAGTTGCTCACACGTATCAGCATTATTATAGGCATCAACAACGATGTACATTCTTCCATATTCAGACATAATATTATCCTCGCAATTGCCGGACGACAGAAGGACATCAATAATAGAAACTGTAGTTGGAGCACAATCAGAGATATCGCCGGGCAGAAGACCATTATAGAGTTGAAGATTGGCTGTACATGCCAGTGTGACGTCCTGCGGGCAATTTAGAATGGGTGCTTGCTTATCAACCACCTCAATAAAGGTCATGCAGGATTGGTTTTCGCTTGGTATGGATATTACGACCATATAAGTATTGCCAACCATGGCAGTCGTAATAATATCGCCCAGAGAAATTCCATTCTCCATAATATCAACTATTACTTGTCCGGTGCATCCGGTAAGCGTAACCCCAACATTCTGATATGACAGTACATCTGAACACGCCGATGAAACACTCACCTGAACAGGAGGGCTGTTGGGCGGGCAGGTCATGATACATCCCTGGGAACTAAGTGTTCCTGTTACGGTAACTTGAAAAGACAAAGACAGCGCCAAAACAAGCCACAACGATCCCTGCAAACCAGTAGTAACCAGTTTTTTCATATGAGACAAATTGGGTTAATCAATCTTTAATTACTGCTTTGGGAGCAAGTCTTTGGGATGGAACCGTATCTACATATTAAATTATTTTATAACTTGATAGTTACAGACTTATAATTCAATACACATTACAAATATATATAATATGTTATTAAAACCAAATCTTTATGAAAAAAAAATACATTTTATCTTAACATATAATTTTGTTAATAATATGTATGTATTAGATAGTCAATGTTTTAATTAAAA
The DNA here is from genome assembly GCA_038203125.1 of Chitinophagales bacterium. Classification (GTDB taxonomy): domain Bacteria; phylum Bacteroidota; class Bacteroidia; order Chitinophagales; family Saprospiraceae; genus Opimibacter. The sequence goes on along the minus strand of JBBREG010000207.1, from coordinate 311 downwards.
TATCAAGAGAAAATATGGGGCGGAGAACTTCAAAATAAATTTCCCATCTATGAATCTGAAACGGTTCCTTCAGTTTGCTGGCCTGTATTAGCTCAAAAAGAGAAAAGCCTCCCTCCAATTAAATGGAGAGAGGCTGTCCCAAAAACCGATTTATATCTCTATAAACCCGGTACTTCCGAGAAGTTACTATTCGATGATGATCATCTTCTTAGTAGCTGTATACTCGTTAGCATCGAGTCTGTAGTAAAGTACACCTACTGATGGAAGCTCTTTGCTGCTTATAGATATAGTGTTATATCCTTTCACTGCTT